>CAZDTB010000025.1:0-18644 GCA_964508075.1 uncultured Planctomycetales bacterium | reverse complement strand
GCTTTCAAGTCGGCGAGTACACGGCGGAGATTGGCCCGGATGCCGGCGCCTGGGGGCCGTTCCAGCACAACTACCGGCTGGACTTCTCCGCGCTGCGCAAGGCGGGGCGATACGTGTTGAAGTATGGAGAGGCGAACTCGCTTCCCTTCACCATCGGGCCCGAGGCCTACAAGGACGTTGCGCCGAAGCTGCTCGGGTTCATGCGGCTCCAACATTGCGGCGACAATCCCGTCAGTGGCCGCAAGTGTCACCAGCAGGACGCGATCGACACCGTCACGGGCGAGCGTGTCGATCTGGTAGGCGGTTGGCATGACGCCGGCGACCGCCTCAAACACATGATCACGACGTCGTATTGCGTGGCGGCGTTGTTCCTGGCGGGTGCCGAGGAAGAAGCTCGCTACGGCGCCGAGCTGCTCGCGAAGATCCACCCCAATCCGGACACGATCTACGTGCAGATCGGCGACGACCGCGACCACCTCCCGCCCGAGACGTTGTGGCACGACGACCAGAGCGATTACGGCTGGGGGTCCGGCGGACCACGTTCCGCCTGGCCGGCGACCGGCCAGCCGCAGGGCCCCAAGCATAAGAACAAGTCGACCGGCCTGGCAAATCTGGCGGGACGCACCGCCGCCGCGCTCGTCCTCGCCGGTGATCTCGAAAAGGCCGAATCAGCCTATCGGCTGGCCCGGGCCCACCCCGGCTGCGCGATGTCCGTGCCGGTCAGGGCACCGTACTACTACGGAGAAAGCACTTTCTACGACGATCTCGAATGGGCGGCGACGGAGCTCTACATCGCAACGAGGAACGAGGCGTACCTGCGGCAGGCGATCGATTACGCCCAGCAGGCCGGCGAAAGCAAGTGGATGGGCAAGCTCCGCCACGGGCACTACGAGTTCTTCCCCTACGTGAATCTCGCCCACTGGCGTCTCTACCCGCACGTTGACAATGAAACGCGCGAGAAACTCGCCGGCTACTACCGCGCTGGGTTGGAGCGTGTCCGCCAACTCGCCGAGCAGAACCCCTACCGGCTCGGCACGCCGCTGGTCTGGTGCTCAACCAATGACGCCGTCGCATTCTCGACGCAGGCCGTGCTCTACGAACGCATGACCGGCGACCGGCGCTACCGGGCGCTGGCCGCCGAGGCGCGCGACTGGATCTTCGGCCGCAATCCCTGGGGCGTGTCGTTCGTGCTCGGCGTGCCCGGCAGCGGCGACGCGGCCAGCAAGCCGCATCACCTGTTCTGGAAGCTCGAGAAGCACCTCCCGGTCGGCGGGCTGGTGGACGGGCCGGTGTACAAGGACATCAACGACGGCCTGAAGTTCGCGGATTTCGGCGAAGACCGCCTGGCCCGCTTCCAATCCGAAGTCGGCGTCTACCACGACGTCTTCGCGGATTTCTCCACCAACGAACCGATCATCGACGGAACCGTCTCGCTCCTCTTGCTCCTGCACGTGTGGGAGATGCCCTGACGCGAGCTCTCAGCGCGTCATTGGAAGGAGCTCGTCCACGCGGACGAACTTGTAGCCGCGCCGCGAAAGCTCGTCGATCAGCGGCGAGAGTTGCAGATGCATCTTGTCCGCGCGTTGCGAGCCGAGATGCAGCAGGAGCAGAAACCCGTTCAGCCCCTGCGGGTCTTCTTGTTCGTAAGCCAGGGTATCCCGCAGAATGACTTCGCTGGACACGAAGCCGCGCTGTTCCTCCGGGATCCAATCGCGGTTCGAGCCGCTGCCGGGCGTGAAGTTGAAGAGCACGATCCCCATGGCCCGCGCCCAGCGCGCCTGCTCGGCGTTATACCACTCATACGGGGGGATGAAATAGATCGGGCCGTCATCGCGCATCGCGCCGAACCGCCGCAGATCAGCGATGTTCCTTTCCAGATCCTGCCGGAAGAACTCCTCGGTCACCAGCGTGCGCGCGCGATCTTCCCAGGTGCAATACAGCGGGTGCGAGTCGGAATGCGGGCCGAGGTAGTGTCCCTCGGCGACGATGCGGCGAAGCAGCGGATGGTATTCCCGCTTCGCCACGTAATCGCCGGTAACGAAGAACGCGGCTTTGATCCCTGCTCGTTTCAGCGTGTCGAGGATGTGTTCGGTTCCCTCCCCGTGCTCGCCGCCCGTGAAGATCAGCGCGATGTTTCTGCTCGACGTCTCGCCGCGGACGATCCCGCCCTGATCGAATGTCCAACCACGGTCGGGTTGCGGCGAGGTGCAGCCGGTCACGAGCAGGCATCCGCAGGCAAAACACGCGCCTGTGACAAGTCTGGCCCTCCGGCGAGACCGGACACGGTATGCCGAGGCTGATCGCTGTCTCATCATGACTGCCTCACAGGTTAGCCGCGTGTGACGGCTAGTCCAAGCGAGGGCGGAGCGCCGAGATGGCGGCGCTCGTGCGTTCCCGGCTTGGAGATCGCTCCGACACTCCTTAAGATGCGCTGCGACATCGCAACTGGTTTGGAGAGAACGTCATGCTGCGAAAAGCGATCACATTAGCACTGCTTCTGAGCGCTCAGGTACTGGCTTTCGGCCAGGCCGAAGGCTTGATGGAGGACTTTGCCTTCGTGCAGATCACGGACATGCACGTTTCGCCGCACGTGGCTCGGACTGGCGCGCCCGGTCCGCTGCGCGGGGCCGAGTCGATCGCGTGGATTTGCCAGCAAGCCGTTGGACCGCAGACGATTGTCCCATTCGGGATCACCACGCCGGCGCCCGCGTTCGCGCTGGCGACCGGCGACCTGACCGAGTACGGCGTGATCGACGATACCTGGTTGCTCTTCGAGCAGGCGTTCGCGTCGTTGCCATATCCGCTCTACGTGCTCCCCGGCAATCATGACAACACCTGGGTGGCGATGTACCACATCATGCGCGAGCGTTACGGTGGGGAGAACTACTCGTTCGACGAGTTCGGCTGTCATTTCGTGTGCATCTGCTCGGCGTCACCGCAGGAGCCGGTGCCGTCGATCGACGCCACCACGCGAACCTGGCTGAAGCGCGACCTGGAGAGCATCCCGCTGGGCATGCCGGTCTTCGTGGCGTTGCATCACCCGCCGTACAGCGGCGAGTTCGCCCCGGCCGAGTACGACACGCTGATCGACCTGCTGCGCGGTTACAACGTGGTATTGATGCTCTACGGGCACGGCCACGGCGTGAGCTATCGCAACATGGACGGGATCGACGGGGTAATGGGTGGCTCGACGTTCGGGCCGAACGCCGGCTACGCGGTGGTCAGCGCGCAGGATGAGACGCTGCGCGTGGCATACTGCTACTACCGCAAGCCGGCGGGCGGAGACAAACCGTCCACTGGCCCCGGTTGGAGAAAGTTGTTGGAGAAGATGCTGGAGCGCCGCGCAACTGAGCGCCTGTTCGGCATTGCCACGCCGCAACCTGATACGCCGATCAGGGGTGACTACGTGGAAGTCAATCTCGATCTGCCCGCGGGCGACTGGCGCACGGAATTCCCCGACGTCAAGATCTACGTCGATGGTCAGGAGACGGAAGCGCGTCCGCAAGACGGCTCGCAGCCCGCCTGGCGTGTTGACGTGAGCGTGCTGAAGCCGGGGGCGCATCTCGTGACGGTGCGGGCGTCCCGGCGCGACGGGCGTTCCGATCTCCGCACCACCACATTCGTGCGGTCCGACGATGGCGTCGACCGCGTGTGGCAGAAGGTCTTCCCTGCCGCCGTCAAGGCGGGACCGGTGATCGCGGGCGACAAGCTCATCGTGGCCCGCACAGACGGCGTCGTGACCGTGTTGGACCGGAGCACCGGCCGGGAGTTGTGGAGCTTCACCACCGGCGGCGAGATCCTCGGCACGCCCGCGTGGTCAGGCGAAGTGGTCGTGTTCGGCTCGGGCGACGGCAAGGTCTATGCCCTGGACAACCCGGGCAAGGCTCTCTGGAAGTTCGACGCGGGACTACCGGTCTACGGTGCACCGCTGATTGACGGCGAAACGCTCTACATCGGCGACAATGGCGGCCGAATGCACGCGCTCGATCTGAGGTCGGGCAAGCCGCGCTGGAGGTTCTCGCGTGCTGATTATTCGATCGAATGCAAGCCATGCCTGTGGGATGACGTGGTCGTGTTCGGCGCCTGGGATGGCTACCTGTACGCCTTGCGCCAGAGCGACGGGAAACTCCAGTGGAAGGTCCTCGGCCCGAAAGCGAGCGACGGCAAGGCCTCGCAATACTACGCACCGGCGGACTGTGGCCCGGCCGCGATCGGTGAGAGATTGTTCGTCTGTGACCGTGGCTACTTGCTCGGCAGCTTCGATCGGGCGGGCGTGCAAGGTCCACGCGTGGATGAGGGCATCTCCGGGATCGCCGGAGACCCGGACGGACACTACGTCTACGCCCGCAGCAAGGACGACCGCGTCTGCAAGTTCAACGCCACGGGCGAGAAGCTATGGGAGCGCGCGATTCCGGCGGGGCGTTTTCCGATACCGCCGACCTGTCACGAGGACGCGGTCTACCTCTGCTCGAACGCGGGCCTGCTGAGCGTGCTGGACGCCGCCGACGGCAGTGTACGTTGGCAGTATCAGGTCACGCCGGGCTTCTACGTCATGGCCCCGGTGACTGTGGATGACGCCGGCGTGTGCTACGCCGCGGGGATGGACGGCACGGTCACGGCGCTTACCTCCAGGTGAGATACTCCGGCCCACGGCCGACACGGCCATGCTGCCCAGTAAGTTCTTCCAGGTGTGGCACGGCTGTGTCAGCCGTGGGCCGATGACTGGCAAGATCACGTCCGCCAAGTCATACTGCGTTGGCTGTGAGATTGCACGGTCATGCCACTGTAGGCCTGACGCTCTGCGTGAAGAAAGATGAATCATTCGGCAATTACAGCGTTGCTCGAGGAATTAGAGTCCGCGATCTCCGGCGAGGTGCGCAGCGACGCGCTCTCCCGCGCCCTGTACGCGACCGACGCCAGCATCTACGAAATCGTGCCCGACGCGGTCGTGCTGCCGAGATCGATCGCCGACGTTCAAGCCGTTGTACGAGTGTGTGCGAAGCATAACGTCCCGATCACCGCGCGTGGAGCCGGGACGGGTCTGACCGGCGGGGCACTCAACCGGGGCGTCCAACTCGACTGTTCGCGCTACCTAAACCGTATCCTGAACATCGACCCGGGGGCCCGCACGGCACGCGTCGAGCCGGGTGTAGTCCTCGACGAGCTCAACGCCGAGCTCAAACCGCACGGCTTGCACTTCTCGCCGGACGTGGCCACCGCCAGCCGCGCGACGATCGGCGGGATGATCGGCAACAACTCCGCCGGAGCGCATTCGCTCGTGATCGGGCGGACGTGCGACCATGTTCTCAGTGTTGACGTCGTGCTGGCGGATGGCTCACTGTACTCGTGGGGCCGGAACGCCTCATCCGCCGATAACGCGGCCGCACGGCGCCGCGAAGAAGCGCTCGCGGCGGTCGTGCGCGACTGCGCCGACGAGATCGAGGCCCGGTTCCCGAAGACGTTTCGGCGCAACGGCGGCTACGCGCTCGATCGTCTGCAAACAGACAGTGGACGGGTCAATGTTGAGCAGTTGATGGTCGGCAGCGAGGGCACACTCGGCGTCGTGGTTGGGGCGACGTTGAACCTGCTGCCTCTGCCGAAGCACCAGGGAATCGTCGTGGTGCACTACGACGATTTGCTGGCATCACTGAAGTCGGTGCCGGCACTCCTCGAATACCAGCCCGCCGCCGTCGAATTGGTCGACAAGCTCATCCTCGACGGCACGAAGGGCAACCCAGCGATGGCGCGGCGCCGGTGGTTCCTGGAAGGCGACCCCCAGGCCCTCCTGATCGTCGAGCTTTACGACGACGATGCAGACAACCTGAAGCGACGGCTGCACGAGCTGGCAAGAGATCTGCAAGCGCGGTCGATCGGGTACGCTTGGCCGGTGCTGAGCGAGCCCGAGCGGCAGGCAGACGTCTGGGCGGTTCGCGAGGCCGGTACCGGGCTGCTGATGTCGCGGCCCGGCGATACGCAACCGTATGATTTCATCGACGACTGTGCCGTCGACCCGTCCAAACTGTATGAGTACGTCGCGCGGTTGCACCAGATCCTCGCCGATGAAGACATCGAGCGCACCGGCTATTATGCGCACGCCAGCGTCGGCCTCCTGCACGTGCGGCCGGCGCTGAACCTCAAGCGGCGTGAGGGGGTCGAGAAGCTGCGGCGCATTTCCGACCGCGTCAGCAACCTGGTGCGCGAGTTTGAAGGCGCGATGACCGGCGAGCACGGCGAGGGGATCGTCCGCTCGGAATGGATCGAGCGCATGTTCGGAGCCAAGCTCGTCGAGGCTTTCGCCAAGGTCAAGACGGCTTTCGATCCTCAAGGCATTTTCAACCCCGGCAAGATCATCGACCCACTGCCGATGGACTCGAATCTGCGCTTCGGCGAGGGGTTTGCGTCAGACAACCCGCCGACCGTGCTGGATTTTTCCGCGTACGGCGGGATGGCCGGACTGGCGCAAATGTGCGGCGGCCTGGGCGAGTGTCGCAAGCGCCTGGTCGGCACGATGTGCCCTTCCTACATGGCGACCGGCGATGAAACTGACACCACGCGCGCCCGCGCCAACGCGTTGCGCATCGCGCTGTCCAACCGCGGCCTGCTCGATGGGCTGGCCGACCCGGCACTCGACCAGGTCTTCGATCTGTGCCTGAGCTGCAAAGCCTGCCAGACCGAGTGCCCCACCGGCACGGACGTCGCGAAGCTGAAGGCCGAATGGCTACACGCCCGCAACCGCCGTCAGGGCGTGCCCCGGCGCAGTCGCCTGATCGCGCGCTCGATTCACCTAGCGGCCTGGGGCAGCCGCTTCGCGCCGCTTAGCAACTGGGTCATGCAGTCCAAGGTCGCCCGCGCCTTCCTGGAACACTGGTACGGCCTCGACCACCGCGTGCCGCCGCCGAAGTTTGCCGGCACCACGTTCCGGCAGTGGTTCAGCCAACGTCGCCAAGGCGGTTCTGCAGAATCGAATCCGAGCGGGCCGCAAGTGGTCTACTTCGTCGACACCTGGGTGAACTACCACACGCCGCAGGTCGGCCGGGCGGCGGTCAAGGTGCTGGAAGCGCTCGGCTGCGACGTGATCGTCCCACCGACCGTGTGCTGCGGCCGACCGCTGATCAGCAAGGGGCTGCTCGATGAGGCCAAGCTGCTGGCCGAAGACAACGTCGAGATCCTCGGACCGTATGCCGAGCGCGGCATCCCGATCGTCGGCACCGAGCCCAGTTGCGTGTCGGTCCTGATGGACGAGCTGCCGCAGTTTGTTCGCACTCCGCCGGCCCGGCGGATCGCCGAACTGTCACAGACCGTCGAGAGCTACGTCGCCCGAGCGCTGGTGGAGAACCCCGACGCCATCCGCTTCAAGGATGGACGTCCGCCGATTCTCTACCACGGTCATTGCCATCAGAAGGCGCTGACCGGCACCGCCGACGTGCTGCGGCTGCTCAACACGTGTACGCACGGCTCGGCATCAGAGATCAACAGCGGCTGCTGCGGGATGGCGGGCGCGTTCGGCCACGAGGTCGAACACTACGATGTTGCCAAGGCGGTCGGCGAGCAGCGCTTGTTCCCGGCGGTCCGCGCGCGGGGCGAGGCCGCGATCGCGATCTCCGGCTTCAGTTGCCGCCACCATATCGAGCACCACACCCGGGCGCATCCACGTCACGTGATCGAGTACGTCGCCGACGCATTGGCGTAACGAACCAACCGTTGCGCTACCTCTGCCATTCCAGAATGTGCATCCCCTCGAACTCGCCGTGGTCGCGATAGTGCCGATCGACCCACCGGGCGAATTCGCTTTGCGGCGGCGACAGCAAGGCTCGCAGATCACCGGTCGAGATGACCAGGAGCGCCGGTGGTGCGGCCTGAATATCGGCGATCGCCCCCTCGTAGATGAACTCCGCGGACTTTCCCACCTGACCCAGCTTCTCCAGCGTCGAGAAACGCGAGGGACTGTGCCGGTACGCGTAGCGATAGGTGCCCGGACTCCATCCCCAGACGTAGACAGTCTCATCCGGCCTCGTCAGTCGCACGACCTCAGCCGCCTGGACTTCGTACGCGGCCGGTGGGTCTCGTGTTAGAGCATGCCAGTGCGGCTTGGTCACCCAGCAGCGTCGCGCCACGCCAACGCTGTCGCCGACGACCAAGGCCAGGACGAAGACGTAGATCGTGACCACCGCGGCGATCGACGGCTTGGCGACGATTCGCCGGCGCAGGTCGCGGTCGCGGAGGAGCCAGTGCAGGGGATAAAGTGCCAGGAGTCCGAGCGGTGCCAGCGTCGGGGCGAGATGATACGCCAGCCGGCCGGGCCCCACGCAGGCCAGGTAGCATGCCGCCGCCAGCCACAGCCAGAACACACCAATGCCCACGCTATCCGGCTGGGTGGCCCACCTCTCTAGAGGTGGGGGACGCGAATGAACCGCTGATTCGCGTCCCCCACGGCTGAAGCCATGGGCCACCCGACCGGCGTTGTCTCTCTGCTGGTGGACCAGAAGCTGGAGTATCCTGAGCAGCACGCCGACACCAGCAAACAGAACCAATCCGTACAGCGGCGGCAGCTCCGGCAAGTACGGCTGAAACGCCGCCCGCAGGTTGAGCCAGGTGGCGTCGCTGACGTCGAAATAGGCCTGATTGAATCCGGAGACCGCGAAACATGCTTCCCGCAAGGCGCCCTGAGCGGCGAGGACCATCGCCGCGATCGCGGGCAAGGTGATTGCGGCACCGCCGCCGATCAGCCACGGCACCCACCAGCGTCTGCCGGGCAACTTCGTCGAGCGAGACCACCGCGCAGCAAGTTGTGACCAGGTGAGATGTACTGCACACGCGCCGAGCGCCGCGAGTCCGGATTGCTTGAAGAGCGGCGCCGCACCAGCCAGCAGTCCGCCGAACACGAGCCAGGACCAGCGCCCGCTCCGTCGCCAACGCAGATAGCCCAGCACGGCCAGAATCTCGCACGGGACGACGAATGTCTCCGTGCGATTCCCGCCGCATTCGTAGCGCAGGTGCGTCAGCAGAACGCCGCCGGTCGCCAGCGCCAGCGGCCAGAGCGACCGGTGATACGCCGTTCGCGCCAGAGCGACGAACCCGGCGATCGCAACGGCGACGGCGATGGAGCAGACCAGTAGCTCCCGTCCCATCCCCGGCCCGCAGATCAGAAACCCGACCGCGTTGACCCACCAGGTTCCGGGCGGCTTGTTGTTCCAGACGTCGAGATAAGGAACCGCCCCCTGAGACACGCGCCAGCCGCAATACGCGTAGTAGTGGCTGTCGTTGACGTTCGCGCGCCAGTGGACGGCGGACTGGTTGAACACCACCGCCGCGCCGAGCAGACATAGCGCGACCAGCCAGGCGGCCGCGGCCCGCCCGCCCGCCGGACTATCCTGTCTCGTTGCGAAATCCGCCATAGGCCAGCCAGCGGTAATTGGAGTCCCTACAACAACCGGGGTGGCACCGGCGTCCCGCCGGTGTAATCTTGGGCGAGCCGCCCGATCCACCCGGTCGTGTTAGAGCCTCTTATACCGCGGGGCATACGAGTTCCCAAGGATGGGCTGCGAGAGGGAGGGTATGTCTGTCCCACGGCCGGGATGGAGCTCGGCCACTACAATCGTCCGTCGCCGTCGCTGCCTTCCATCACGGAGAAGACATAGAAGCTGCCATAGGTCGCCGAGCGATCGATCGCGAGCAACTCCCTCGATAGCTCGGCGTGGTAGTGCAGGTGTTGTCGGAGCGACTCCGGCGGCGGTAGCTCATAGCTGCCGGAGCGGTAGATCAACCTGGCGCCCGGGGTGGCGGCCCGCAGAACACTTCGCAACGTTTCCTCGAACAGCTCCGGCGTCATCCAGTCGAAAATGTCCAGCAAGTTGAACTTGCTGATCGAGCCCGGCGCCTGCATGTCCAGGTACGGACCCAACCAGCCGTTAACCACCGTGACACGGTCCCGATTGTTGCGCAGCGTCTCGAAGTTTTGTTCCAGCAGGTACGGCGGAACACGATCGCCGCGAAAACGGCCGGTGGCCGTGACGCTGAGGAAGTAGTTGTCATAGATCGGCACCTCCGTCAACACGTGCTCGATCCGCTCCTTGACATAGGCGTAGATGCCATGCCGGCCGTCGACCAGGTCGAGTTGCCGCGGGTGCACGCCGCAGAGATACATGAACCAGCGCGACTCGCAGAGCCGCTGGACCAGCGGGCCCCAGAGTCGCGGCTCGACGTACTTGCGATACATGGCCTGCTGCTCTTCGAGCGAGCGCAGCTCGAAGAACTGCTCCAAGCGTTTCTTGCTGATGCCGATCAGCGGCAGGACGAAGCGGACGATGCGGGCCGCCGCGCCCATCTTGCCGAAGTCGTACAGCCCGCGGTGGACCATCCACAGGTTCTGATCCCAAAATGCCTGCGAGCGCGCGGAAAGGTTGGGCCGCAGCCGGGAGCGGTACACCTTGCTCACGACGGCGGGCCTGCGGGCGGCGAAGATGTCGAAGAAGGTCGCGTGATCCAGCGTCCTGATCGCGGCCAGCTTCAGCTCGACCAGGGCGTTCTGGGCCGGGTTGCCGTCGATCGTGATCAGCTTGTCGGGGCTTTGACAAAGGAAGTTGAGTGGGTTGCAGCCGGCCGAGCTTATCGAGAGCACCCTGTCCCCAGGACCGACTTGCAGTGCCCGGCGGTCCATCTCGGGATCTTCCCACGACATGTTGAAAACGATGCCGTGAAAGACGAGCCGCTCCATCAGCGAGCGGCCCTCCGGCACCGGCATGTCGATCACGCGGACCATCGCTACCCGCTTCTGCGGCCGACGGCGGTGAGACTGTAGCCGCCGAGCCAGTGATGGACCTCCAGATCGTGGAAGACTTCGCGCAGCCCGTCTTCGTACTGCCGCAGAGTCTCGACGTGGTTGAACCGCAGCCAGCCGCGCATCAGCGCTCCCAGCGGTCCCCAGCCCTTGAACTGGCCGAAGTCGAGGACGACCAGCCGTCCGCCGGGCTTGAGATGCTCGTAGGCCCGACGGGTCGCCGCCCGCCAATCCGGGATCATCGTCAGGCTGTAAGCGAAAAGAATCCCGTCGAATTGCCGATTCAGATCGAGTCCGGCGGCGTCCGCCTCGACCAGCTCGACATTCGTCCAGCCGTGGGCGGCAACCCGTCTGCGAGCGCGGCGCAGCATATCCGGCGAGAAGTCGAGTCCGACCAGCCGGCCGCGCTCGGGATCGAGCTGGCCTAACAGGTAGCGGAAGTTCAGCCCCGTCCCGCAGCCGACCTCGAGGACGTCACTATCCGAGCGCAGTTGCAGCCGGGCCACGGCCCGTTTGCGCCCGTGCAATATCGTCCAGCGCGTCCAGTCATAGACGTAGGCGTGGTAACGATAGAAGGTCTGGACGGCGGTGCCCAACAGTCGCTCCGGCTTCCCACCGCGTGGTCTTGCCAACCGGCGGATACACCCTTCGTGTCTCCGGCGCAGTCTAACCCCATCGGGGTTTGCCTGCCAAAACCCGTGATGGACGTCTGCGCCGTCGCTCGGCGCGCGCGGAGGAGCCCTCCGGTCGAGCAGCTTGACACGTCACCTGGCGCGTTAGACAATCCCCAAAAAGGTGGACCCAGAGCCGCCCGTGGTGGTTGCCTTGCGCAGTCTACCCGGGCGTGAGAGGCCCGAATTCTCCAGCCCAGGAGATCTCAACGATGGAACAGCCATCGTCGCATCTGAGAATCAAACGCTCGGAAGACGTATCGGTCGTGGAGTTCGCGGACCGCAAGATCCTCGAGGAGCTCGCGATCCAGGAAATCGGAGAGGAGCTGCATCAGGTCGTCGATTGCGAACCCAGCATCAAGCTCCTGCTGAACTTCAAGAACGTCGACCACCTCTCCAGTGCCGCCCTCGGCATGCTGATCAGGCTCAACAAGAAGGTCAAAGAGCGGAACGGCGACTTGAAACTCTCGGACATCAACCGGCAGATCTTCGAAGTCTTCAAGATCACCCGGCTCAACCGCGTCTTCGACATTCACGACACGGCGGATGAGGCGTTGGCGCGATTCCAGGCGTGAGGATTCGGCGTCGCGAACGTATCCGTAACGACGTCGAGGGGCGACGATGACGGTTCCCAACGAGTTTGGCGTGCGGGAAGCGGATCTGGTCGAGCTGGTCGTCCCAAACGACCTGCGTAGCGTCCGGCAGTCGGAAGCGCGCATCATCAATGAACTCACGAGCTGCAAGTACGGCGCAGACGTCACCTTTGCCATCAAACTCGCCCTCGAGGAAGCCCTCACCAACGCGGTCAAGCACGGGAACGACAGCGACGCTTCCAAACGGCTGGTGGTGCGCTATTCAATCACCCCCACGCGCGCGGTCATCATGGTGCGCGACGAGGGCCACGGCTTCACGCCCAACCGAGTGCCTGACCCCACCGCCGATGAAAACCTGGAACGTCCCAGCGGACGTGGCATCATGCTGATGCAGGCCTATATGACGCGCGTCCACTTCAACGAGGCCGGCAACGAGGTCTGGTTGCTCAAGGAAAACCGCGAAGAGCGCCCCGCCTCGACCGGCTGACACGGCCGCCTCCATAAACATAACCGGGTTAACACAGGGATGGCCGGGGTCGCTTCGAGACTCTTGCCGCAAGTCTTGCGCCGGGTCGCGGCGGCCAGCCTCCTGAAGAACGTACGAATCCGGGGCAATCCCCGTAGCGAACCAGGCCGATCTTGGCTACGAGATCACCTGGGCCGGTTCGATTGGAGGAGTCGTTGGAGTGCCCCGGATCCACGCCGCCATTATTGATGCCCGATTGGCCCGCGGCTTGCTCGATGGGCGCAAGCGTGTCGAAACGCGGTTCACGCGCCAACGCCGATTGCCTTATGGGCGAATCTCTGTCGGCGATGAAATCTACTTCAAGATATCCGGCCAGGATATTATCGGACACGCCTCCGCCATACGCGTTCAGCACTTTGACGATCTGACCCCCGCTGCCATCGCTGCTCTCCGGCAAAAATACAACCATGCCATTCTCGCCCCCTACGACTACTGGCGCGCCCGCCGCGATTGCCGGTTCGGCGTGCTGATCTGGCTAGGGCCCGTCGACCACTGGGCCTGCCGACCGAGGATCCCCCGTCAGTATGGCGCCGGCTGGGTGCTGCTTTCGCCGTAGCCGCTACGGGTGCGTGCCGGTCTTGGCGGTACGAGGAGAGCTGCGGATGTCAGCGAGCTGGAAAATCAGAGCCCCGAGCGCGAGCGCGGGGCTTCATGATAACTGGCAACCCCGTCGGCGACCCCTCGCTCGCGCTCAGGGCCCTGTCTTTTGCGGCCGATCTTGTCACGCACCCGCCGCTACTTTTGTCCCGCACGGTACTTGGCACCCGTCGAAGATAGGGTATACTTAATGGATTGCCGTCGGCCTCACTCGGCCGGCCGTGGAGAGTCTGCCCAGGTAACGAGGCCCTTATGCCGACAACCAATCAATTGACTGGACGCCCACGCCGAAAGGTGCCGCCCAAATCCAAAGTGCGCGACCTCGAGCAATCGCCGCAGCGGCGCGGAGTGTGTCTGCAAGTCAAGACCCAAACTCCCAAGAAGCCCAACTCGGCCCTGCGAAAAGTGGCCCGTGTTCGCCTGACGAACGGTCGTGAGATAACCGCCTACATCGGCGGCGTCGACCATAACCTCCAGGAGCACTCCATCGTGCTCGTCCGCGGTGGTCGAGTCCGCGACCTGCCGGGCGTGCGCTACCACGTCGTCCGCGGCAAGCTCGACTGCGCCGGCGTGCTCGGTGACAAGGAAGGCAAGAGTCGCAACCGCGGCCGCAGCAAGTACGGCGTCAAGCGAAAGAAGAAATAGGAAACCTCCGCCAGCTACCAGCCAGGTGAAAAATGGCCTACAAGCGCTTTACGGCATCCGTCAGTCAGCTCCGCGGCGACCCGCACAACGACAGCAGGCTTGCCGCGAAGTTCATCAACTGTCTGATGCACGACGGCAAGAAGTCCGTGGCCCAGCGCGTCTTCTACGATGCGCTCGGTCGCGTCGCCAAGAAGATCAGCGACGTGCCGCCGAACGAAGTCTTCGAGCAGGCGATCGAGAACGTCAAGCCCAATATTGAGGTGCGCTCGCGCCGGGTGGGCGGGGCCAACTACCAGGTCCCGATGCAGGTCAACTCGAAGCGGCGTCAGTCCCTGGCGATCCGCTGGCTGCTGACCGCCACCCGCGCCAAGAAGGGTCGACCGATGGCCGACCGGCTCGCCAACGAGCTCATGGCCGCCTACAAGAGGGAAGGCGACGCCATGAACATGCGCGAGAACGTTCACCGCATGGCCGACGCCAACAAGGCCTTCGCCCACTTCGCCTGGTCGCGCAGGTAGCCCAAAGACCCTCCACAGCTTTCCATCGGCCGAGTCATATGGCTCGGCCGTTTTCATAGTGGCGCGCCTGGGGGCACCGCGTATCTGCGCGGGCAATCTGTCTGGCCAAACTCGCCCGCAGAGAGTAGCTTGCCGGGACGTCGAAGATGTTGAAGGCCGAATCGATCCAGAAACGCTATCCGACGCGCGGCGACGAGCTGACCGTGCTGCGCGACGTCTCGTTGGCCCTGGATGTCGGCGAATCGGCCGTCATTCTGGGGCCGTCCGGCTCCGGCAAGACCACGCTGTTGAACATCCTGGGGACGCTCGAGCCGCCGACTGAGGGCCGGGTCGTGCTCGACGGTTGCGATCCGTATTTGTTGTCGCCCCGTCAGTTGGCCCGCTTCCGCAACCGCCGCGTCGGCTTCATCTTTCAGGACCACCATCTGCTGCCGCAGTCTTCGGTGCTGGAGAACGTGCTGTTGCCGACGCTGACCGAGGCACGGGACGAGGACATGGCAGTCCGCGCGCGGGAGTTGCTCGAGCGCGTCGGCCTGGGCCAGCGGCTCGAGCATCGGCCGGCCGAACTGTCGGGCGGCGAGCGGCAACGCGTCGCCATCGCCCGGGCCCTGATTAACCGCCCCAAGCTGGTTCTGGCCGACGAGCCCACCGGCAACCTGGATCGCAAGACGGCCGAGCGGGTCGGCGAACTGCTGGCCGAGCTCCACCGGGATCGGGACCTGGTTCTGCTGGTGGTCACACACAGCGAAACGCTTGCCCAGCGATTCGCCCGCAAGTACGAGCTCGTGGATGGCACATTGAAAGCGTGCTGAAGAGTAACCCGTGCGCCTCCAGACGCTTTATCGCCGTAGTCTGCGACACTATTGGCGGGCCCACCTCGCGGTGGCGCTCGGCGTGGTCGCGGGCACCGCCACCCTGACCGGGGCGTTGCTGGTCGGTGAATCGATGCGCGGCAGTCTGCGCGAAGCGGTCCTGGGCCGGCTCGGTGGGATTGACTACGCGCTGGTGGCCCCACGCTTCTTCCGCGAAGAGCTCGCGACCGAGATCGGCAAGCCGCCGAACCGGGTTTGCCCGGTCATCCTGGCGCGGAGCAGTTGTACCCACGCCGAGTCGCGCGCGCTCGCCCAGCGCGTCAACGTCATCGGCTGCGACGATCGCTTCTGGCAACTCGTTGACGTCGGCAGCGAGAGCCGAGCGATCCCCTCCGCCGGCCGGAGCGTCATCCTGAATGGGGCGCTGGCGGACGAGTTGCGCGCCACACCGGGTGACGACGTCTTGCTGCGGCTCGGCAAGCCGAGCGCCGTCTCGACCGAGACCCTGTTGGGCCGGCGCGATGACACGACGCTCACCCTGCGCCTCACGGTCACTGCCATCGTTCCGGCTGAGGGGCTGGGCGCGTTCAGCCTGAATCCCCGGCAAGCCCTGCCGCGAAACGCGTACGTTCCGCTCGCGACTTTGCAGCGCGCGCTCGGGCAACCCGCAGGCGTGAACGCACTGCTCGCCGATACGCCCCACGATGACGCCAATTCGCTCGACGTGCTGCTCCGCCAACACCTGATGCTCGACGACCTCGGCCTGCGCCTGCGCTTGAACGCAAAACACGACTATGTCGCCGTCGAGAGCGAGGCGTTCTTGCTCGAACCAGCACTGGAACAGGCGGCGCGCTCCGCAGCCGCCGCAAGTGGGATCCGAACCACGGCGGTGTTGTCTTACCTCGCCAACACCATCGCAGTCGCTTCGCGCTCGCAGGAGGTCATTCCCTACTCCACGGTCGCCGCCATCGAGCCGGCCGACGAGATCCTGCGATGCCTGATCCCGACGGAACGCGCCTCGCCGACAACGCTCTCGTCGGGGGACATCCTGCTCAACGAATGGGCCGCGCGTGACCTACGCGCCGCGCCGGGCTACCGCATTCAGCTTTCCTACTACCTCGCCAGCCCGGCCGGGGTGCTACGCACCGAAGAGGCGACATTCCGACTCGCCGGCGTCCTGCACCTGCAAGGCCCGGCCGCCGACCCCGGCTTCACGCCCGAATACCCCGGCGTCACGGACTCCGCCAGCGTCGCTGATTGGGACCCGCCCTTCCCACTGGACCTGCGCGCCATCCGCGACGTAGACGAAGCCTATTGGAATCAGTACCGCGCGACGCCCAAGGCGTTTATCACGCTGACGGACGGCCAGCGGCTATGGGCTACGGAAGCGGCGCGACTCGGTCGGCTGACGTCGTTGCGTTTGCATTCCCGTGCGGGGGAGTCGCTCGACGTCACGCGGGCTGCGGTCGAACGTGCCCTGCTGGGCAATCTCGACCCGGCGCAGGTCGGCCTGAGGTTCGATCCCGTCCGGCAACGCGCGCTCGCCGCCAGCGAGGGGACGACCGACTTCGGCCGGTTGTTCCTCGGCTTCAGCTTCTTCCTGATCATTTCCGCCGCCATGCTGGTAGCACTGCTGTTTCGACTGGGAGTGGAGCGGCGATCGAGCGAGGTCGGGCTGTTGCTGGCGCTGGGCTTTTCGCCGCGGCATGTCGCCCGGCTCTTGCTCGTGGAGGGAATCCTGCTGGCGAGCATCGCCACCGTCGTCGGGCTGCTCGTGGCGCGCGGCTACGCTTGGCTGATGCTCGCCGGGCTGCGCTCCTGGTGGGCGGACGCCGTCAACACACCGTTTCTGCGCCTGCACGATTCCACCACGAGTTATGTCATCGGGTACTGCGTCGGCCTGGTGGTCGCGGTGGCATCGCTGGCATGGTCGTTGCGCGGCCTGACTCGCCTCCCACCGCGAGCCCTCTTGGCCGGGGCGATTCAATCCGGCCGGCCCACCGCAGGTGGTCGGCGCGGGGCCATAACGGCGATCATCGCGCTGATGGCGATCGGTCTCGCGGCATTGCTGAGCACGCTCACATTCGTAACCGATGCCGTTTCACAGAGCGCCGCGTTTTTCCTCGGCGGAACCGCCTTGCTGATTGCCTGTGTCGCCGGGCTGGCCTGCTGGCTGAGGATTGAGCCGCGGACGGCTGTGCGCGCCGCCGGTCTGGTCGCACTGGCGCGTCTCGGCGTGCGCAACGCTCGCCGACGGGTCGGCCGAAGCGTGCTGACGGTGGGCCTGATCGCGGCCGCCACGTTCGTCATCACCGCGTTGCAGGCGATGCGACTGGACACTCCCGGAGAAGGTCTGACCAAAGACTCGGGCACCGGCGGGTTCGCCCTGCTGGCTGAATCGGCGCTGCCGCTGCCGTACGATCTCAACACCGCGGCCGGCCGCGCGGAACTCGACCTGACGCAGGCTGCCCGAGACCTGCTGGCCGAGGCGACGTTCATCCCATTTCGTCTGCGCGCGGGCGACGAAACTAGCTGCCTTAACCTGTACCGGCCCACGAAACCACGCGTGCTCGGCGCGGCGAACGCCATGATCGAGCGCGGCGGGTTTGCCTTCTCGAAGACGCTGGCTGAATCGGAAGATGAACAGCGTAATCCTTGGACACTTCTCCGCCGCGAGTCTGCCGACGGAGCGATTCCGGTGATCGCCGACGAGGCGGCCGTGCTGTGGCAGCTTCACTCGAAACTCGGTGGCGAACTGACGATCGCCGATGAGCGCGGCCGTGAAACGCGCTTACGCATCGTCGCCATGTTGAAGGGCAGCTTCCTGCAAGGCGAGCTGGTCATCGCCGAAAACCACTTCAAGCGCTTATTCCCCTCCATCGCTGGCCCCGCGTTTTTCCTGATCGACGCCCCGCCGGAAGACAGCCGACGAGTTGAAGAGACGCTCGAACGCGAGCTGGCCAGCTTCAGCCTGGCGGCCGGCTCCACGCGCGACCGACTGGCCGAGCTCTTCGCGGTCCAGAACACCTACCTGTCCACGTTCCAGACGCTCGGTGGTTTGGGCCTGCTGCTCGGCACGATCGGGCTGGCCGCGGTACTGTTGCGAAATATCTGGGAGCGACGCAGTGAGCTGGCGCTGATGCAGGCGCTTGGGTTCTCGCGCGGTGCGCTGGTTTGGCTGGTATTGAGCGAGAATGCCGCCCTCGTCGCCGCCGGACTCCTCGCCGGGCTGCTCTCGGCCGGGCTGGTGGTCGCGCCGCACGCGGCATCGCAAGCCAGCATGATTCCCTGGCCGTCACTCGTGTTAACATTTGCCGCCGTCTTCGCGGCCGGCATGCTGGCCGGCTTGGTGGCGCTGATCCCGGCGCTGCGAGCCCCGTTGCTGCCGGCCCTGCGGGCGGAATAGCGAAGTGTGTCCCTGGATTCCCGCCACTCGACCGAGGCAACCGGTTTTCCTTCGACGATTCGCAAAGTATGCTCCCACCTGCGAGCACAGCCAGGAGAA
>CAZDTB010000024.1:0-19841 GCA_964508075.1 uncultured Planctomycetales bacterium | reverse complement strand
GGATGTGCTCGGTCCCGACGTAGTTGTGGTTGAGGTTGCGGGCCTCCTCGATGGCGTACTCGGTGACCTTCTTGGCCCGCGGGGTCGTGGGCAGCTTGCCCATGGTGACCATGTCCGGCCCGGGCTTGACGAGCTTCTCGACCTCCATGCGGACCTTGTGCAGGTCCACGCCGAGGTTCTTGAGCACGTTCGCGCCGACGCCGGAGCCTTCCTTTACCAGCCCCAGCAGGATGTGCTCGGTGCCGATGTAGTCGTGATTGAATCGCTGCGCTTCCTGGTTGGCCAGGGCCATGACCTTGCGCGCGCGGTCCGTGAACCGTTCGAACATAAGTACTTCACTCCCTGATCGGAACGCCCGAGCCGGCACGTGCTTGCCCGTCCGAGGCGAGACGTTACTGCACTACTCCCGGGACAGATTCTAGCGCGCCCCCGGGTTACCATCAAGCGCGGCGGGGGGGGCCGTGAGTGCTATCGACTGTCGGCGCGGGCAGATCAACCTTCGGATGGCTTGGGAAGACCCTGGTCGCCGACCGCCCGCAGGCGCTTTCCCAGGGCCTGCTCGTTCTCAAGCACCTCTTGACGATAGATCCGGTGACGATCCAGCCGGCCAACGCGCCGCCAGGCATTCAGCGCGGCGAGTCGATCCCCCCGCGCGGTCAACACTTGCGCCACGCGGTAGGCCACCAGCAGGTCGGTCTCGGCCTGTGGCAGCAGCGGCCGGAGCGCGTTCCACGCGTCTTCTGCCCGGCCCTCGCGAAGCGCACCACGCGCGTCGCGCAGCGCGGCGCGGCGCAGGTCTCCAAAAGCCTCATCGGCCTGACAGCGCACGGTTTGCGCATAACGAATCTGTGCCCCGAGGTACGTCCCGATCGCCACCCCGATGCCCAACCCGCGCCAGGTCATCGACGTGGCATCCGGGAACAGCAGCGTGGCCGCCAGGGCGTAGCTGGCGGTCATCGTGAACAGGACCGCGATCATGACGCCCAGCGTCTCGCGGCCGATCAGGATCAACCCACCTCCGGGGATCACGAGATTGATCAGTCGGCTACCGGTCACGGCTCACTCAGCGCCCATCTCCGCGGTCTGACACCATCCCCTCGCCAGCTCTCGCGCCGCCGCGCGCTTGTCGCAGCGTGTGATACAGCGCGGCCAGCTCGACGGCAAGATCTGTCACCGCGTGGTGTCGGTGCACGTACTCTGATGCCCCGCGCGCCATCGCCAGCACGTTCGGATGCGCGTCGGCGGTCCGCGTGATCTGGTGAGCTAGCTCGGCTGCCGACCCGGGCGTGAACTGGAGCGAAGTCTCGTTCTCGATAAACCAGTCGGCGACCTGATCACGCGAGGCAACCACCACCTTCCCCAGCGCCATCGCCAACAGTGGGGCCAGCGACAGCTCATGCTGGCAGACTGGCACGACAAAGACGTCAGCGCCCGCCAAGGCCTGATCCCACAGGTTCGGCTCGGCAATCATCGAGAAGGAGTCCTGCACACGCCGGCGCCGAATTTCCTGCCAGATCTCACGTGCCGCCGGTCCGCGACCGATCAGGCCGACCTGCAAGTCGCACTTTTTCTCTCGCAGCCGCGTGACGGCCTCGATCAGCACTTTCAGCCCGCACTGCTTGTCGAGCGAGCCGCTCCACAGCAATCCGAGCGTCTTGCCGCGTACCGAGAGGCTCGGCACCTTCTCGGGCAGCAGTAGAGCCGGCTTGAGCACGCGAACCGAATCGGCCAGCGTCGGCCAGCGCTCGCGCAGCAACTCCCCGTATTCGTCGCATGCCGCGAGCAACTGCTCGTTGCCCCGCACCCCGCGCCGCTTCAGCCGCTCCACGTCGCGCAGCGCGGTGACGTGAATCACCAGGGCAACGTTGGAGTTCAGTGTCCAATCGCTTAAGTATCCCAGAGAGGTTGTGCCCCAGACGTGCACCACGTCCGGCGGCGGATCGAACTGCCGTCGCAGAAAGCTGTGCAATCGCCAAACGCCCCAGCCGCTGAGCGACTGAAAGACATGGTCGGCGATCGGCGTCCCGTCAAGCTCGGCCGCAGCCTGCACGTCGTCGGTCAACAGAGAGACCCGCACCCCCTCGTCGCTGAGCGCCAGTCCGAGTTGGCGGAACATGCGACCGAAGCGTGCAAAGACCCCGGCATCGACCACGTGCAGGACGTGGGGAATCGGTGCGGTAGACTCGTTATTCGCGCCGCCGGCGTTACTCACGCCCATGGATTGTCAGAATAGCATGAACGAGCCCTGTCGGCACGGGGTGCCGGTGCGGATTCCGGCTCGTAGCGCGTCTGAGGCGGATGCGACAGATCAGGGCTTCTCGCCGAACTCCACGGCTTGGCGCTGTGCGCGCGTGGGCAGTCTGTCCAGGCGCGGCTTGAGCTGACGTTCGAATATGCGTGTGAGCGGCTCCCGATTCATGGCCCGTTCTGCTTCCAGTCGTCGTCTACGGGCCTTGTCGTCATCGGAACAACCGGAGCCGTCAATCAGTGCCAACCGACGGTCAATTTCCTCGAAGACATGGCGGCGACTGGCGACGTAGGCCCGGCCCTGCGCCTGGCAGTCCTTGCAGATTGTCCACGCCTTCTGGGCTTGTTCATCGCTCAACCGATATCGTTCGATGAACACACGCGTGTAGGCCTCCCATTGGGTTTCGAAGCGATCCCAATGAAAGGCATAGCGTGGCGGCGCAGGCTGCGTGGTTGCCTCCGACGTGCCCTGCTCAGCCATCTCGCCAAGACGGGCCCGCGCGTTGACTCTGGCGAGCGCCCGTGCAACCGATGGCCCCGTCGACAACTCGCCAGTCTCCACGCGCTCCCGGTACTCCGCGTGGGAAACCACATCCTCACCGTCCCAGTACCCGGCGGCGTTCTCGGCGCGTTCGTGAAACACGACGAATGTGCCCACTTCGACGCCGATGTCGGCTGGCGTGAGGTCAACCGGATGATCCACGCGATTGAACTCGGTGGCGTGCAACTCGATGACCTGCAGGGGATTGTCCACGCCCGGCGCGAAGCTCGATGTCTCCACCCGTTGCGGAAACCAGATCCCGTCATGAGTGTCCAGTTGCAGAAAGAACTGCCGTTCAATGACCTTCTTTTCGCCCGAAGACACTTCAGCCTTCACGACGTTCCAGTCCCGCTCCGGATCGATCCACCACCGGTAAGTGGAGTCGCGCGTTGTCCCGCTGACCACGTGGAGGCCGTCCACGATCATGGTTTGGTACTCCAGCGGTGGACAGTCGAGTTTGCGAAGATACTGATCAAGATCGCCTCCCACGAGCAGCGGATTTAGACCCAACTTGCGCACGTCATCCATGCTGAACGTGTGCCGGCCCAGTTCCTCGCCCCATACCTGTGCGTCGGGTGAGTCCTGGGGGTGTTGCCACACCTCGCCGTTTTGGTACAGGCAGTGCCAGGGCTTGTTAATCGCTGCCGGCACCGGATTGCCCTCGCCGTCGAGCGCCACGATGCAGTCCTGGTCGCCCTGGTGAACCATGATGTAGTCGTTGTCCGCTGCCTTGAACGTGTAGAACAGCGTCTGACCCTTGAAATCCCCCTCGCGATTGTCCGTGACCGAGAACTCGATCCGGGCGGTTTGCAGCACAAGAGCAGACCGATTCTCCTTTGCCTTCTTGAGAGCCAGGGGCTTTTCCGTCGGTCCCCCATCACTCGCGACGAAGGCAAGGTGTACCACGCTTGCCAACAGACTCATGTACATGGTGAATGACTCCTTCGAGCGCCCGATCTTGAGCAAGCCCCATCTGCGCTTGCCTTGTCGGTCAAAGGCGCAGAACCTCGGTCTCGGACACGCAAGAGAGCGGCTGTTTGATCAGACGCGATTACCCCCATGCGCCTGACCGTCCAGGCCTCTCATCAGCACGGGTCGTTCGTCTGTCTCGGCTTGTTGTCCATCTCTATCACGAACGAGCCATATATCACACATGGGTTTGTCTCCGGGTGACATGTGGCACCGCCATTCTGGACTTTGCACTGTCGCCTAATGACGCAAACCGCCTGAACATAGTCCATCAGCTTGTCGTCCCAAGGTCTGGTCTTGGGGAACATAGAACAGCTAATGTTCTGGCTGGGGCAGGCGGCCCCTATGTACAGGCACGTACACACCGAAATCCCTGGACACCCTGGACAGACCTCTTTGTCGTCTTTGAGGACTTCCTGGCACATGTTCGGAGGGGTGTCGGCCGAGACCGACAGAGTCCAGGCGACCAGACTGGTTGCAAAGCATGCTACCATCATAACCCAAATCTTCTTCTGACAAGACATGACACATCTCCTCTCACTTGCGAGAATAGATTCTTCCAAGCTGCCTAGGTGCTCATATTCCCCCCCCCCGCGAAGATTGCTTGTCAACCGGGTATTTGCCTGGTTTTGTTTATTTTCCGTTCTTACCAGGAACCATGCCCGTCTGCGCCGCCCGGCGCACGTGTCGGGAGCGGTTGCGGGTCCTGCCGAAACCCTTCCAGCAAGTCGTAAACGTAACAACCGTGTGAAGGCATGATGGCCCGGAACCAACCCAACCCCGCTGACGCTAGGTCCCTCGGGACGCGGATCCTCAGGTACCCAAGGCAACTCACCCGTTCAGGTCGTGCGTGTCGATGTCCAGCGGGGCGTGGTGGTGTTCGGATGGCGTCGGCTCGCGCAGGATGCGCCAGAAGCAGAATGCGCATAGCCCCAACACAAGCAACACGCTGACCGTCATGATCGTGCCGCCCGCAGCGGTGAGCGTGACCTTCTCGTCGGCGGCCTGGGCCAGAGTCGTCGCCAGCGTGTTCATCATGCCGCCTCCCAGTCCATGCCGTCCTGCTCGGCCTGCGCGACTACTCGGCCGATGCGGTTGCGGCAGGCTACGTCGCTGAGCACGAAAAGCCCGATGAAGAACAGCAGGATCCCCAGCAGGACAAAGCGAGCCACGTTGGCGTCCACGACCGCGGCTTGGCGCTCCTCGTCCGCCTTGGCGCGCACCGCCGCAATGAACTCCGCCGAGCGGGCGACATCCAGGTATTCCGCATGCTCGCCGGCGAGCCGGTGGATTTTATCCGCCAGCTCACCGGGCGTGAGCGCCGCCTCCGCCAGGAATCCCGCCACCACCGAGTCCTGGTCATCGATCGTCGGCGGCACGCCGAAACGACGCGTGACCGCGTGGCAACAGAAGTCGCGGCATTCGGCGTCTTCGGGAAGTGCCTCGGCGGCTGCGGCGGCGCGAGTGCTCTGCACCCAGGCAGCCAGTTCATCCCGTTTGCCGGGTTGCGCGACCGCATCGACGGCCTGATAGACCTGTTCGGCGACCTTCTCGTCGCTGAGCGCCCCGTTGGCCAGCAGCGTGGCGAGCGTGTCGCACAACCCCAACGCTTCCTCGACCTTCGCCTTCGCCGCTGCCTGCCCCTGCTTGGCCGGGTTCATGCCGTCCAGGCGGTCCGGGAGCTCGGTGTACGACCACGCCACCAGGATCACGATCAGGAACGTCGGCGTGACGTAACGGATCATGACCGCGATGATCGCCGGCACGCGGAAGTCCGCCCCGCGATTCATCTCCTTTACGCCGCGCTCCGCCCCAACCACCCACCCGAACATCAGCACCAGCCCGGTGGCCGCGATGATCATGCACAGGTTGCACCAGAAGTCGGTGTGGTCGATGGCGACGCTGTTGCGGCTGAACGTCATGGTCAGGGCAGCCCCCAGCGCGGTGATGATTCCGAGGATGCCCACGCTGCCCCGTCGACCCAGCCCAAAACCGTCCTCCAGAAACGCAATTGCGGGTTGGAGCATGCTCAGCGAGCTGGTCACGGCGGCCAGAAACAGCAGCCCGAACCACATCGCGCCGAAAAACTGGCCGAACGGCATGAAGTGCATGATTGCCGGTACGGTGACGAAGCCGAGCCCGAACGTGCTGCCCCCGGCGTTCTCCGCGCCGAGAAACAGAAAAGCGGTCGGCACGACGATCAGCCCGCCGAGAATCACCTCGCAGAACTCATTCATGCTCGACGCGCTCAGCGAGGTCAGCACCACGTCGTCGTTTTCGCGCAGATAGCTGGCGTAACAGAGAATCAAGCCGAAGCCGACGCTCAGGCTGAAGAAGATCTGACCCGAAGCCGCCAGCCAGACCTTTGGGTCCTTCAGGCTTCCCCAGTCGGGGTTCCACATGAATCCCAGGCCGGAGGTAATGTTCGGCAGCGTCAGCACGCGCACCAGGATGATAACCGCGCACAGAATCAGCAGCGGCATCGCCCATTTGCAGAAGGCTTCGATCCCGCGGGTGACACCCTGATAGATGATGAAGAAATTCACCAGGAAGCACGCCAGCACGAGCCAGATGGTCCGCCCGCCCTCGAACAGGGCTCCGTGCTCCGACGCCCCGAAGACCTGCCCCTGATGCTCCGCGGTGGCGCCGACGACGGCCGCTACCTCGGCGGCATGATCCGCCACCCCCTCGGTGACACTGCCGAATAGCTCGGCGAAGCCGCCCTGGATAAAGAAGATGCAGTAGTCCAGGCACCAGGTCTCGAGCAGGATGTAGTACATATAGATGGTGACGGGGATCAGCAGCGCCAGCGCGCCGAGCCCCTTGGCCGGCCCACGACGCCACACCGCGTACATGATCCCGGGCGCGTTGTTCTGCCCGAAGCGTCCGCCGAGTCGGCCGAGCGTCCACTCGCACCAGGCGATCGGGATGCCGACCAGCAGGAAGCTGAGGATGTACGGGATCATGAACACCCCGCCCCCGTTGTTGACGGCCTGACCCGGAAAACGCAGAAAGTTCCCCAGCCCGACCGCTGAGCCCGCCACGGCCAGCACCACGCCGATCCGCGATCCCCATTTCTCCTTCTCCGGCAGACTCGAGGGCTCGGCGTTCATGCGCAAGCAGCTCCCGTTTGCTCGACGGCACCCAGTGAGGTTGTGAACTGATTCAACGAGCGCGATTACCGCGCCAACATCGCTCGAAACGCGATTCTAGCGAGCGCCGCCGAACCGGGCAACGGTTGCCGAATGCGCCCGCTCTTTGTATGTTCGGCCCAAATCCTCAGTTCGCTCGCTGCTCGGAGTCGTCATGGGCAACTACCAAGATTTCTTTGCCACCCTGGACCAGGTCACCAGCACGGTTGTGGACGTAATTTGGGACTACCCGTTGTTTCTGCTGTTGCTGGGATGCGGGCTGATCTTCTCGGTCTTCTCCAAGTTCGTGCAGTGGCGCATCCTCACGCACGGATACTCCTGTATCCGCGGCCATTACGACAAGCCCGGGGACACCGGGCACATCAACCACTTTCAGGCGCTGTGCGCCGCGCTCTCGGCCACCATCGGCCTGGGCAACATTGCCGGCGTCGCCGTCGCCGTCTCGCTCGGCGGCCCCGGCGCGATCTTCTGGATGTGGGTCGTGGGCCTGTTTGGAATGGCCCTGAAGTTCATGGAGTGCACGCTGGCGGTCATGTTCCGTGACGTCCGTGACGTGCCCGACCCCAGCGCCCCCGCCCTGACCGAGCAGGACGCCGAAGAGCGCACCCTCAAATACGCGCGCGGTCCGCGGGCCAAGCGCGGCACTGAACCGCGGGGGCGCGGCGAGGTGCGCGGCGGTCCGATGTGGTACATCCAGAAAGCCCTGGTCGACCCGCTTCAGAACCGCGGTAGCTGGTGGTGGGTGCCTTTCAAGGTACTGGCGATCCTCTTCGCGGCGGCGACGATCCTGAACACGTTTGGCAGCGGCAACATGTTCCAGGGCTGGAACGTCTCGGACATGCTGCACAAGAACTTCCACGTTCCGAACCTGATCTCGGCCGCGCTGGTTTCGTTCCTGGTCGCGCTGGTGATCATCGGCGGAATCAAACGGATCGGAAACGTGGCCTCCAAGCTCGTCCCGTTCATGTGCATCGTTTACGTGCTCGCGGCCCTGTTCGTGATCCTGCTCCACGCCAACCAGATCCCGCACTACCTGGCCCTGATCGTCCGCTCGGCGTTCACTCCCGTGGCCGAAGGGGGTGCGTGCGCCGGCGTGGCGGTGTGGCTGGCGTTCAAGCAGGGTCTGCGGCGGGCGTGCTTCTCGAACGAGGCCGGCGAAGGCTCCGCCGCCATGGCCCACGCCGCCGCCCGAACCGAAGAGCCCATCCGCGAGGGCGTGGTCGCCGGCATCGGACCGTTCGTCGACACGCTGATCATCTGCACGATGAGCGCCCTGGTGCTGCTGATGAGTGGAACCTGGAATCGTGCCCCGGTCGGCACGGTCGCGGCGATCGACGGCACTGCCATCCGGATCGAGCTCACCCGTGAACTGCCCGAGCGCTTTGCCGAGCTCTACATCGAGCGCTTGGAGAAGCCCGTGCGCACGGGCAGCAAGTTCGCCATCCATACCGTTCGCGGCGTCGGCAAGGATCTGGAAACGGTCAAGGTCGAGATCCCCAAGGGCATCATCCCTACCGCGGAGGCCGGCTCGGTCCGCTGGGCCGATCTGGACGACCTCACGCTCGACCTCGCGGCGGTTGACGAAGAAGAGCGCGCCACGGTTGCGCTTGGCCAGCCGGTGCATCTTGACATGGAGGGGGCCGACCTGACCCGTTTCGCCTTCGACACCACGCTGATGGGCTTCGGGGCCTACATCATAACCCTCGGCGTCTGCCTGTTCGCGTTCAGCACGATGATCAGTTGGAGCTATTACGGCGAGAAGGGAACCGAGTATCTGCTGGGACCGCGGGCCATCCTCCCGTACAAGTTCGTGTTCGTGATCTTCGTCTTCCTGGGAATGATGCTCCCGGAATTCAAGTGGGTGTACAACTTCTCGGACACGGCGGTCGGGCTAATGGTTTTCTGCAACCTGCCGGCGGTGCTGATTCTCTCGCCGGCGGTGCTGCGGGCCGGTAGGAGCTACTTCGGTCGTCTCGACGCCGGCAA
Source organism: uncultured Planctomycetales bacterium (assembly GCA_964508075.1). GTDB lineage: Bacteria > Planctomycetota > Phycisphaerae > UBA1845 > Fen-1342 > JALSRY01. The sequence continues at coordinate 10,946 of CAZDTB010000024.1, read as the reverse complement.
AATGCCGCGTGTCGACCGCGAGATGTAGCGCGCGCACGCCGGTCCAGGCGGGCTGCGACATCAGAAGTAGCGTCGGCCCCCGGCGGCCGACGTAGAATGGCGGTGGGTTTCCTCCGCGCCCACGTCGGCCGCAGGAGGCCGACGCTACGTCTTCCAGCTCCGATGACGGCCTCCCTGAACTATCAGGCGTCCCCCGCAATTGACTCTCCCCGCCTTGCCGGCAGAACGTAGCGCTGTATCGTGTCAGCGGGCGGTGCGTCCATGCTGATCGTGGACGTGCCGAACGGAGAGTAGTCTGTATGTCTGAAGCCAAACCTGAGCAAGCTGACCGCTCGCGGAGAGGCAAGAGCCGCGTCGCCGCGACGCTTAGGGCGCTGTTGCGCACGCGCATCATGGCGGGCCTGCTCGTGGTTCTGCCGATCTACGTCACGATCTGGCTGCTGTTGGTTTTGTTCCGACTGATGCGCGACTCATCCCAGTGGGTTGTGCTCGCCCTCCTGGACAACAAGTGGTTTCAGGGGCACGTCTGGAAGCTCGATATCGAAGGCGGGCAGACGCTCGACGTGGATCGACTGCTCACCGAACACCCCGTGCTTGACTGGGGCATCGCTGTCGTCTCGGTGCTGCTGACCATCATCATCCTCTACGCCATTGGCGTCTTCGCCGCGAACATCTTCGGCCGCCGAATCATCGACCTCTTCGAGAGCTTCCTCGGCAAAGTGCCGCTCGTGAAGACCGTCTATCGCGCGCTGAAGCAGATCATGGCCACCTTCGCCGGCGAGCAGTCGCAGAGCTTCCAACGCGTCGCCCTGATCCCCTTCCCCCAGGAGAAAATGCGCTCGGTCGGCTTCATCACCGCGATCTTCAACGATTCGGTCACCGGTGAGGAGCTCGCCGCCGTCTTCATACCCACCACACCAAACCCAACCACCGGCTACCTGCAAATCCTCAAACGCAAGGAGCTGGTCGAGCTCGACTGGAGCGTCGAGGACGCCGTCAGCACGATCATGTCCGGCGGCATCTTGCGGCCGGATTTCCTGACGATCGTGCCGGGCATCCAGCGAGCTGCGGAGCTGCCGGAGACCAAGCAGCCGGAGTTGAGTCCGCCGCCGGACGACGAGCCATAAGCGTCGGGCACCGTTTCCCGCTTCAGAGCGCCCGCGAGGGCTGTCAGGCCTCACCGCTGTGGTGGTACCACGCGGACCAGAGCCTGCGACCGGCCAGCACTAGCCCGGTTCCGACGGCGACGTAGATCAGGCCGACGACCGCGCGGGGCAGCAACTCGCCCCGCAGCAAGCGTCCCGCGCCCGCCATCAGCGCGACGAACGCCCAGCTCCGTATCGACAAGAATCCCCCGAGGCACCGCCCATCGCCGCGGGTTCGGATGCGCTCGATCATGCGTTCGGCGGCGCGTCGGAGCACGAACCGCGCCTTGAGCGCCCCGGCTGCCACCGCGACCGCCAGCAGCAACCAGGCAAACGCGATCTCTCCGCGCAGCGTCCATCTGACGCCGAACAGCATCAGCACCGCCCCGACTGCGGTCCACATCGCTGCTGCCAACAGCAGGTGTGTGCGAGCCGACGCCGCCGGTTTGTATGCCTCCAGCCGATCTCGCAAGGGCGTGCTCCGGGGCGCCGTCTTCAGACCTCACTCAGCATAGCCACGCGGTGCACGCCGTGCGAATCACCTGCGCAAACAAGCCCGGCCGATACCTTTATTGCGACGGCCTCCTGGGCTGCTGCTCGGCTAATGACTTCTGATAGGCTTTCCAGCCTGGGCACCACTTGGTGTGCCACCGCCACAAGCGCGCGATGAGCGAATCCGGCTTGCGGTCCGCGTAGGACCTCAGCCGACATTTCTCACACGCGTACAGCTTCATCTCAATCACGCTCTGCTCAACACTCCGCTGCCGGCCGGATACCTGGTGCTAGTAATCCTGGTACGGTTCCCAGACCGTCCCGTCCCAGGGACGGTTGGGCCAGAGCGTCCACCCTGGCCCGTCGATGTAGCGCGGATCGAAATACTGGTAGCGGGCGCTGCCGTCGGCGAATCCGGCGGCGTAAACATCCTGCTGCCCGTGCCAGCCCTGGAGCAACCGTGGTTCGTCGTTATAGGGGCAGCCCCGCGGAACAGCCGGTTCAAAGGCGAAGTTCAGCCGGTTTTCGTAGAAGAGAATGAACTCAGACGCGCCGCGATCAGCCTTCTGTTGCATGAGTTCCGGGCCCAGCGTCGTAAGCGTTGTGATGAGGCTCCCCACGTCATCGAAGAAATACGCCCAGTACCAGTTAACGGCGTAGCTGGTTCCCCACCACTCCCAGGTCGGAAACGGGGTCTCCGGCAACTCGGCATCGGCGGGGGCGCTTGGCCCTCCTGCCGTCGGCACTGCCGCGGTGGAATCCGATGGGCACTTGAAGAAGTCTGGCAATTGCATCGGACGCCGCCGGCGCTCGGGGTTGTACACGCAGCGCCGCTCCGGATCGCACCACCAGACTCCCGGAGAGATATATTCGTTCAAGGGGCGCTCGGACTCCAGATAGACGTAGATGTCAGGATCCCCGTCAAGCGGGTTGTCGCCATAGTTCGGGTCCCAATCATACGCTCGCGTGTCGGGAAGGCCGCCGCCCCAGATAAACTCTGTGGCTAGATCGTGCGGGCAACTCGGCACGCCTGGCTCGACTTCGTATCCCCAAGGGAACACAAAGACGATCGAGCCGTTCTCCAGGGTATACCCGGCGGCGGCCTGCGAGATCGTGCGCAGATTGCCCAGGCAAGTCGCCACGCAGGACTCCTTCCTGACCGCATCCATCGGTGGGATGAACATCGCGACCACCAGCCCGAGCAGCGCTGCGACAACCACCACTTCGACCAGCGTCGTCCCTCTGTCTTTTCTCTTCGCATGTGTCATGACTCGGCTCCTTTTGTGACCAGCCGCGCAACACACGGCAATGAACGCCATCACTCACAATCGTCCCCATAGTGCTGCAGCAACTCAGCCAGGTCAGCCAGGTCTACATCCCCGTCACCGTCGAGGTCGCCGTCCGAATACGTGGCTCCCTCGGGTGTGTCGTAGTGCCCCAGCAGTTGCGCCAGGTCGGCGATGTCCACATCCAGGTCGCCGTCCAGATCGCCCGGGCAAGGCGTGACGTGAAAGACGTATGCCGACCCGGAGTTGATGTCCTGGTCGTCGTCGCGCAGGGCGCCGACCACGGCGGTGTTGCCGCTGAGGCCGACGGCGCAGCCGAATCGGTCCCACGCCGCCCCGTCGGAAGCGACGATCTTCTGGTCGTGGATCCAGTTTTCGCCGTTGAAGCGGAAAAAATGCACCGAGCCGGAGTTCGCTCCGCTATCGTCGTCGTTCGGTACGCCGATGATCGCGGCGCTGCCGTCGATCGCGGCACCGAAGCCGAAGAAGTCATTGGCTGCGCCGCCCGGCGCCAGCAGCTTGGCCTGCTGAACCCAACTCGTGCCGTCGAAATGGAACACGTACGCCGATCCGGAGTCGTCGCCGCTGTCATCGTCCTTGGGCGCCCCGACCAGAAGGTGGTTGCCGGAAACGGCGACGTCCCAACCGAAGTTATCCAGTTTGGCCCCGTCTGGCGGCACGATTTTCTGCTGCTCGACCCAGTCGGCGCCGTCAAAGTGGAAGACGTAGGTCGACCCGCTGTCGCGCTCGACCACGTCGTCGTAGGGCGCGCCGATGAGGGCGGTGTCGCCGTCGAGGTCCACGGTGACTCCGTACAGGTCTGCCTCAGCGCCGTCGGACGCGGCCAGCTTCGCTTCCTGCACCCAGCTCGAGCCGTCGAAACGGAACACGTACGCAGAGCGCGTGTACTGGTTGAGAAGCTCGTGTCCCGGCGTGCCGATCAACACGGTCTCGCCGGAGATGGCCACGGAGTGTCCGAAGAGGGCGTCCGGGTCGTCGTCGTCGGCCAGCAGCTTCGCTTGCTGTACCCAAGTCGAGCCATCGAACCGAAACACGTAAGCCGAGCCGGCGTTGACGGCGCAATCGTCGTCCTCTTCCGCCCCGACGATGATAGCGATGCCGCTACCGGTAACATCGATGTCCACGCTGACGCCGAACTTATCCGATGCCTCCCCGTCCGCGGGCAGGAGCTTGGCCTGCTGCACCCACGCGTTCCCATCGAAATGGAAGACGTACGCCGCCCCGGAGTTCTCGCCGTGGTCGTCGTCGTACTGCATCCCGATCACGGCGGTGTAGCCGGAGACGGCGACGGCGTGGCCGAAGTAGTCCTCGAGCGCGCCGTCGGCCGGCAGCAGTTTTGCCACCTCGTTCTCACCCCGCACCGGGCTGAGACCGGTCCCGGCGCAGAGCACCAGCACTGTCACAACTGCCCGAATCTCTCGTCGCATGGAGAGGCCTCCTTATCCGATGGGACTATGACGCCAGTACGGCGACGGGGGTAGGGACCGCCCCCGCCGCGGTCAACACGTATCATGCCGTTGAGAACAATTGTACCGTCCAAGTGTCCTATAAACCACCGTTATCCACGGACAGGGTGGCCGGAAGTCTGGGGTGGCTGGACGGAGACACGCTTTCGGCGCATTGTGTCGCGTGGAGGATCCGGGCATGGATACGGAAATGGGCGGGATGAGATTCGTGGCGTTGATGCTTGGCCCGCTTGCCGCGCTGAGCTTGTGGTTCTGCTGCGGGTGTGCGTCGGAGCTCAGCTTTCCGCCGCCGATCGAAACGCGAGTAGAGGACAACGAGACCGTCTTTGGCTTTGATACCGACCGCGACAAGCGGGCGGACTTCTGGCAATACCAGCGACGCGACGGGCGCAGGCGCTCACTGGCCTACGCCGACGAGCAGTCCGGGCAACCCGGCGAACGTATCGAGCTCGACGACATCGATGCCTCCGAATGCCCGCACTTCATGATCGTGCTCGACGGCGTGCCGTTCGAACTGGTCGATCAGCTCTATGACGAAGGGCACTTCCGATTCTTCTATCCGCCGGCGCGGGTCATCTGCTGCTTTCCAGCGATGACCGATCTGGCCTTGTCAGAGCTGTTTCACACCGGCCCGTGCCTGGCGTACCAGGCGCGCTATTTCGACCGCGAGGCGAACCGCTTCACCGACGGCAACGCCGTGTACCTCAGTGGACAAAACTCGCCCTGGCTGGAGCTGATGGACTACCGCTGCTCGTTCTGGTGGGACGCGCTGGCGTATCTCGATCCGCAGGCGGTGTTCAGCCACGAGATCAACGGCATCGCCCGGACGTTCCGCGAGATCGACACCGGCGAGGCGCACGCGTACACGGTCGCCACCGCCGGCCTGGGAACGCGCGGCGGACGTAAGGGCATCCGCAAATACCTGCGCACCATCGATCGGCTCTGCGAGCAGATCATCTACGAGCGGCGTGGGCGCGTGCACCTCACGCTGACCGCCGATCACGGTCACAACCTGGTCGAGAACGAGCGCATCTCGTTCCGCCAGACGCTGGAAGCCGGCGGTTATCGCCAGGCCAAGTCGCTGCGCAAGCCCGGTGACGTGGTGCCGGTCGGGTACGGCTTGGTCACCTACGCCGCATTCTTCACGGATGACCCGGCGGGTGTGGCCGACTGCCTGCTCGGGCACGAGGATGTGGAATTCGCGTGCTATCCCCGCGACGACGCCATTGTTGTCCGTGATCGGAGCGGCGAAGCGCGTATCACCCGTGGCGCGTCCGGCTTCGTGTACGACTCGCGCGGCGGTGACCCGCTGAAGCTGGCCGAGATCGTCGAGCGGCTGCGGGTCGAAGGGAAAGTGTCCGGCGACGGCGAGATCGCCCCGGATGCCTTGTTCGAAGCCACGCTGGACCACGACTATCCCGACCCGCTTGCCCGCCTCTGGAGCGCGTTTCACGAACTGGTCGAATGCCCACCCGACCTGATCGTCAACCTGCGCGACGGAGCTTGCTACGGCTCGCGTTTCTTCCACGCCATGATCGGTCGCGTGAACAGCACGCACGGCTCGCTGAACCGTGCCAGCTCGACCACGTTCGTCCTCACGACGCTCGGCGAACTTCCGCTGGCAATGCGCTCGCGGGATGTCCTCCCGGAACTGGAGCAACTGTGGAACGGTGACAGCGGTGCCTCACGTGCGGATTGACCAGACGGGCGCCCACAGGTAAGCTTGTAATCGGAGCTAGGGGTGGTTCGCCGCGGCGAACATGAGATCCGGGCACGAACGGCCCGGGGACCCTCTGAACCTGATCAGTGGCGGGGACCGATCCGTGCGGTGCGGACGGGCACCCGGCTGCGTAGGGAAGCGAGATCAGAACCTGCCTTAGATCTCCCCCGATTACGCCGGGAACGTTTCAGGTTTCAACGTGATTCGCGCGGACTGCCGCAAGAATGGACCGGCATCCCCATGATCACGTGGCACCGTGGTCTTGAAGGGACCCGGCAATGTACACAGGAGTGAAACCTCAATGCGTGACTTCGACGAGACACAGATCACCAAACTGATCATCGACTCATATCACGAGAAACTCACCAACCGAATCGTCAACGACGTGCTGATCGTCGGGGCCGGGCCGGCCGGACTAACCGCCGGACACGACCTCGCCGGCCGAGGCTTCAGAGTAACCGTGGTGGAGAGAAACCTCTCCCCCGGCGGCGGGATCTGGGGCGGCGGAATGGGAATGAACAGCGTCGTCTTCCAGGAGGCCGCACTGCCGATCCTGAAAGATCTTGGCCTGCGCTTCAAGCCGCACGACGGCGGGCTCTACACTGTGGACGCGGTCGAGCTGGCCTCGAGCCTGTGTTTCCGAGCGCTCCAGGCCGGGGTCGAAATCCTCAACCTGGTCACACTCGAAGACGTCAGTGTCCACGGCAATCGGGTGACCGGTGTGGTCGTGAACCGCACCGGAATCTCGGGACGGTACCATGTCGATCCGCTGACGCTGTCGGCCAAGGCGATTGTCGACGCGAGCGGTCACGAGGCCGCCGTTCTCAACAAGCTCCGCGACCGCGGCTTCTTCCGCGACACGCCGATCGAGCACGCTCTGGAGGGCCCGATGAACGCCCACGAGGGCGAAGACTTCGTTGTCGAGAAGGCCGGGGAGGTCTATCCCGGACTGTGGATGACCGGCATGAGCGTCTGCGCCGCCTTTGGCGGGCCACGGATGGGGCCGATCTTCGGCGGAATGCTGTTGTCGGGTAAGCGCGTCGCGGAACTGATCGCCGAAACGCTGAAGAAACCGGACAAATAGCCGCGGACACGAGCCGACCGAGCGGTACAAAAGCGAACCATCCCTCGTCCACCGTACGTGAACGAGGGATGGTCATTTGTTCAAATGCGCAGCTACAGGTCAGGCGGTTACTGTCGCCGGCGCGGCTTTGCGCCGCGGGCCCAGCACAGGCCCGCGACCAGCAGGCTGATCATCGTAAGGCTCAGCAGCGGGCACAGGCCGGCGGTGGGCGTCACCTGTCCACCCTGGTCCTCTTCCCCCTCGCCCGTGCCACCACCCTGGTCACCGTCGCCACCCCCCTCGTCCGTCTGGTCCCCGTCGCCGGACCCATCGGTCGGCGGCTGGTCGGCCCCGCTTTGGTCATCCTCGGCTTCCTCGTTGACCTTGATAGTAACCGAGGCGGTGCCGGTCTGGCCGAGGCTGTCGGTGACCGTGGCGTGATACGTCGTGTCGATCGTCGGGCTGACGACGATGCTCGCGGTCCTCGCGCCGGTGCTCCAGGCGTAAGTGAACGGCACCAACCCGCCGGTGAGAACGCTGGCGGTCAGCGTGCTGCTCTCGCCCGGCCAAAGCATGTATGCGCTCGCGCGGGTCTGCACGGTCAGCGGAGCGGCAACGACCACGGTCACGTCCGTGGTCGCCGTCTGTCCGAGCGCATCGCTCGCCGTCACCGTGTAGACGGTGTTCTCGGTCGGCGTGACCACGATGGCGGCGGTTGTCGCGCCCGTGCTCCAGAGATAGGCGTACGGGGCAAGGCCGCGGTCGGCCGCCGCGGTCAGCGTCGATGGATTGCCCAGCCTGACACCCGGTGGGGCGGCGGTCGCGGAGACGATCAGCCGCGGCGCGATGGTCAGTCCGGCAGCATTAGAGACGACCACGTCGCAGCGGTTGGTCACGACGCAGGCGTACATCCCGGCCTCGCTGGCCTCGTAACAATTGGCGGTCGCGCCGACGATGTTGACGCCGTTCTTGCGCCACTGGTATTCGAACGGCTCGGTGCCGTCTACGGTGACGCAGAAGACGTGGGTTTGCCCGTGAGCGATGATCGCCGGCGCGGGGTGCGTGACGATCTGGGGTGGCTCGTCGACGACCAGCGTCACCGGGTCGCTGACGTCCTGATCGCAGAGGTTCGTGACGACCGCGTGGTACTCGCCGGAATCGGCGGCGGACAGCGGATCGATCGTGAAGGTGTCATCGGTGGCGCCTGCGATCGGCTGGCCATCCTTATACCACTGGTACGTGAACGGCTCGGTCCCCGTTGCCACCACGCTCAAGGTCACCGCATCACCCACGCACAATTCCGGAGCCGCCGGCTGCTGCGTGATGGTCGGCTCCAGGAAGACCGTCAGTGTGGCCGGATCGCTGTATACCCCATCGACGCTGCACGGATTGCTGACCTTTACCTGGTAGGAACCGGCGTCCGCGGGCGTGATCGACGCGATCGAGTACGTGCTTTCCGTCGCGCCGACGATTTCCTCGCCGTCCTTGTACCATTGGTATCCAAACGGCTCGGTTCCGGATACCTGAACGCTGAACTCGACCAGCTCCTTCTCGCAAAGCTCCTGGCTGACCGGCTGCTGAGTGATCACCACCGCGGTGTTGACCGTCAGCGTGGCGCCGTCGCTCTCGGCAAAGCCGCACGCATTCGTCACCGTGACGCTGTACTCGCCGGCATCGTCCACCGTGATGTCCGCGAGCACCAGTGACTGACCGGTCGCGCCATCGATCAGGTCGATGCCCATGTACCACTGGTACTCGAACGGCGGATCACCGGCCGGAACAACGGTGAACTCGACGTCGTCGCCCTCACAGGCGGTCGCGGGCTGCGGTTGCTGAGTGATGCTGGGCGCTTCGTCGATGACGGTCAACGTGGCCAGAGCGCTGTAAACCCCCTCGCTGCACGGATTGCTGACCTTCACCTGGTAGGAGCCGGCATCCTCCGGAGCGACCGGGTCGATCGTGTATGACGAATCGGTCGCACCAGGGATTGGTCCAGTGGGGCCATACCATTGATAGCTGAGCGGTTCGGGTCCTTCTACGGTCACCGTGAACGTCACTGGCTGTCCGTCACAAACAGTATCGTCCTGGGGGCCCTCGACGATGTTCGGCCAATCGTCCACGACAATGAGCGTGGCTACGTCGCTGAAGCTGTCGCCGCAGGGGTTGCTCACAATGACGTCGTAGTCGCCGGCGTCCCACAGCTCGACGTCGTCGATCGTGTAGCTCGACGCGGTGGCTCCCGGGATATCTACCGCGTCCTTGCGCCACTGGTACGTCAAGCCGTCCGCGGGCGTCGCGGTGACAGTGAACGTGATCGATTGGGGTGTGGCGTCGTCGCACAGGGCCGCCCCCTCCGGCTGCTCCACAATTGTCGGAATGTCCAGGACCACCGCCAGCATGGCCACGTCGCTTATTGCAGCGCCGCATGAGTTGGCCACCACCACATCGTACGAGCCGGCATCATTGGGATCGACCGGGCTGATCGTGTAGGTCTCCGAATCCGCGCCCGGGATTACGGTCCCGTCTTTGCGCCACAGGTACGCGAGTGGGTCGCTGCCGGTCGCCGTCACGCGGAAGGTGGTTTCGGCGGCGCCGTCGCACTCCACCCGGCTCTGCGGGTGCACGGTAATCGTTGGGCCGACGTTGACCGTCAGCGTGGCGGTGCCGCTAAGTGCGTCGCCGCAGACGTTCTCTACCAGCGCGTGGTACGCACCGGCATCTCCCAGCTCGACATCGTCGATCTCATAGGTTGAGGAGGTGGCGCCGGTAATCTCCACACCGTTGTGATACCACTGATAAGAGAGAAACGGGCTGCCGTCGGCCACCACCTCAAACGCGACGGAATCATCCACGCAGGCGTCGACGTCGGCCGGATCCGTCACAATCGACGGGGCGTACTTGACGGTCACGACCGCGATGTTGCTCGTAACCACGCCGCAGTCATCGGTCAGCACCACGTCGTAGTCGCCTGTATCGTCGCGCGTCGCCGAAACGACCGTGTACTCGTCACTCTCGGCGCCGGGGATGTCGACGCCGTCCACGCGCCACTGATAGAAGAGGGTCCCGAACCCGGTCGCGGTCACCGACAACGTGAAGCTTTCCCCCTCGCACAGCGTCCGATCCAGTGGCTGCTGCGTGATGCTCGGCCCCTCGTGGACCGTCAGCGTCACGACGTTGCTCTGGACCGAGCCGTACGCGTTCGAGACGAGCACGTGGAACACGCCCTCGGCGCCCGGCCCGACTGGGTCGATCGTGTAGGACGCCTCGTCCGCGGCCCAAATCGCTATGCCCTCCTCGTACCACTGGTACTCCAGCGGCGGATCACCGCTGGCGACGACGGTGAACGTGGCCGCGCCGCCGTCGCAGGCCTCGGCGTCGTCGGGCTGAATGTCGATCGTGGGCGGATCCTGTGCCAGCGCTACCCGCGCGCCCGGCAGGCCGATGGCCATCATGACGACGGCCACGAGGATCCATCCGCTGGATGTTGAAATCGAAAGACGCATGGCTGGCGCTCCTTTTCTATGTTGTTCCCGTCGGGAACAGTGACGCGAAGGACAGAGCGTCAACGCGTCACCAGCCAACCGCGCTAGGAAGGTCGAATTGCGCGCCTTCCAGCGGGTCAGTGACCCAGGCATTACTCGGTCCGGCATCGATCGGCTCGGCACCCGCGCGGTTTCAATCGAACTGGGTCGCACCGCCGTGGGCGTTCGGGAGCTTGCCACAAGTGAACTCCGGCGTGCGTTCCCTCCGGAG
>CAZDTB010000023.1:0-19895 GCA_964508075.1 uncultured Planctomycetales bacterium | reverse complement strand
CGAGCAGCGCGCTTTGCGTCTTGGGCGAAGCGCGGTTGATCTCGTCCGCCAGCAGCAGGTTGGTGAACACCGGGCCGCGCTCAAACGAGAACGACACCTGCCCCTCCGATTGTTCCAGAATTCGCGTGCCGGTGATGTCGGCCGGCATGAGGTCGGGGGTGAACTGCACGCGCTTGAACTCCAGGTTCAAGACCTGGGCCAGCGACTTGAGCAGCAGCGTCTTGGCCAGCCCGGGGAGCCCTTCAAGCAGCACGTGTCCTTGCAGGAAGAGCCCCATCAGTAAACGCGAGACGACCGCTTCCTGGCCGACGATGACCTTCTGAATCTCCGCGCGGATCGCGTCGGCGGTTGCGCGAAACTGCGCCACCTCTCGGCGGAGCTCCTGCTCGTCGATCGGGGCGCTGGGCGGTTGGCTGAGGTCTTTGTTCATGGGTGCTCGGCTTTCCGTGCGGGGCGCGTCGTGGGCCGCGACGCCGGCTGTGACGTCGGCCGTCTGGTCGGTTGACGGAGGTTTCGGAAGTATCGTTCGATCAGCGCTCGGCGGGCGGGTGAGACGCGCTCGCGCGTCAGGTCTTGTCTGCGGGCATCCCGGTAATCTTGCGGCGCCACCGGCTGACTCTCGGGCGCGCGGGCGGCATCTTCCAACAATTCCTCGCCGACACCCTCGATCTCGGGGCCGACGCCGGGCGTCTCGTCGTCGACGTCACGGGCTCGCACCTCGTCCTCGGGCGCGTGCACCTCGCGATCGTCCTGCTTCTTCTCGGCCTCCTCTGTCCCAGCTTGCCGGCCGCCGGGTGGTCCGCTCTCAGGCTCGCAGGGTTCATCGGAAGGGTCGCGTTGCCGTGCTCCCTCGGCGGCGCCCTCGCTCTCCTGCGGGGGTTCGGCAACCGGTTCTGGGGAGGGGGCGGCTGCCGGCTTCGGCACGGCACCTTCGGTGGCGTCTTCCGACTGGGTTGGGATGGGCTGCGCTCCGGCACCCGGTTGCGGCGTTTCGCCGGGCGCTGTACCCGCTTCGCCCGGGCGGGCGCCGGCGGTTTTCTGACCCAGTGCTCCGGCATCTTCGCCGCGTTCGGGCTGCGGTTTGCCGCCGCCGGTCGTCGCGGTCGGAGCCTCCTTCTGTTGCGGGCGCTCAGCGAGGCCGGGCGGCGCGACATCCGGTTCCGTTGCGCGCTTCTGAGGTGCCGTCGGCTGGGGCGACTCACAATGGACCAGCATCGTTGCGGCGAAGCAGAGCGCCACGCCGATCGCGCGACGCCGGGCGCGGCGGAGCATCCACGGCAGCGTGCGCCGCGGGTGCTTGCTGATCCACTCGGCGGCGTCCTCGATAGCCAGCTTGCGGAAGGCATCCGGCGGATCGTCTGACTCGAGAAACTCCGCCGCCGCCACGATCCGTCCCGCCGCGTCATAGTGCCGGTCCACAACAGCGATGAAATCGTCGACCACGCGTCGCCGGAGGACGCTCAAGACCGTCGCGGCCGCCAGGCTCACAAGTGCGCCGCCCTCAATGACGGCCAAAAGGCCAATATCTAAATCCACATGTACGGCCGCGCCGAGCACAGCACAAATCACCGCCGCCCGCAGCCAGTAGTGCACGAGCAGGATTGTCCAAGCTCGACGGCGTGCCCGGCACGTGAAACGGGCGAACCGCCGGTACAACCGATCACAGTTTGTGGTCGCTGTGTCGCTCATGGCGAGTTGTCGCTGGGAGATTGCGGCTCGACCTCCAGTTCCTTCACCAAGCCTTCCAAATAAGAGAACTGAAGCGCCAGCGTTCGGGCCTCGGTCCTGACGTCGGCCATGACCCGGTCATTTTCCTCGTTGGTGTTGTCCCGACTCAGACGCTTGCCGGCCCGCTCGATAGCGCGTGCGGTAGCGCGGCAGTTCTCGGTGGCAACCCTGATGGCCTTGACGTGTTCCACAGGTGACACGTCACGCAGCGCGAGGACCCAAGCGGCCAGCCGGCTCAACGGATCCGAGAAGACTTTTCCCATGGCGGCCTGATCACCCTCGCGCGCCACCTCCTGAAGCGCTTTCCCCACCGCCTGGCGATCTTTGGCCGTGGCACCGCTGCCGGCCAGCGCGTCCGACAACGCGCCAAGCCGAGAGACCAGGCGCTCACGGTTCTCGGCGGCGCGGGATTCTTCCTGCTGGGTGTGCTTCTGCTGCTGTCGGTCGAGCGCGGCGAGTCTCTGGTCCCAGTCACGAATCAAGCCGTCCAGCCGCGAAAGGTGATCAGCAATCCAGCGCCGTGGCCTGTCCGTGCTGACGGACTCGAAGAGATTCAGTGAAGCACGCAGCTGTCTGGCACGCTCCAGGGTGCGCTGGTCGATGCGGTCCGCTTGGCTCTCCATCTCCTCCACCTGCGGCGCGACCTTCTCTTCGAGGCGTTGCGAGACGACGGCGAGCCGGTCCTCAGCCGGTCGTTGGCGCGCCTCGAACCAGTCGCGGAGCATGTCGGCCGCGTGCGGGGCGCGCTCCGCCAGTGCGTCGAGCGCCCCCCCGGCCACTCTGATCGAGGAGTGCCTGTCCGAATCGACCTTCGTGATCGCCCGCTCCGCGTCGCGCGTCAACTGGGTGGTTTGCCGGAGTTCGGACAGTGAATGTGCGAGCTCATCGGCGTGCGGGACACCTGCGAAGGGTGCCTCGCCAAGGCTGGTCTGCAATCTGGTGATTGTTGTCAGTTGCTCATCACGAGTCTGGGTCGGCAGGTCGATGGCTTGCGGCAGCAACTCTTCCCAGGGCGGCGCGACCGTCGCGAGCGCGGCCGGCCGTCGGCTGGCCGCGTGCACGGTCCACCCCGCTGCTCCGCCGATCAGCACGACCAGGAGCAGCAGCGCCGCTAACAACGCGGGTGAAAGCTGCACGGCCCCCGACCGGCGGTCGCCAATCGGGGTGTGCTCGGCATATGCGTCCACGGCGTAATCCTCCGTGTGAGTACGGCTAGTATCGATCTGCGGCTGCCCGAAGTTGTCGTATCCGACCAGGAGCACCTCGGGAGTATGGCCATCGCCGAGACCTTCGCTGGCCAATCGGAGCGCGTAAGGGGACTTCGCGGCGTCCAGACGACGGACCGGGTTGGACGTGCCGGCGGGGACGCCCTCGGCCAGGCAGTTCAGCGACGCCGACAGGTCCGGGTTCAACCCGCGATAGACCGCGCTGTACGCGCGCCGCACCTCGGCCGGCAGCAGTCGCTCGACCACCGCCACTTCGTCCAGCGAATAGTGCTCTGCGCGTACGAGCACCGGCTGCCGGGCCGCCCACGACAACTCGACCAGCGAGACCAGCCCCAAGGCACGCTGGGCACCATCCCGGCTCAGCCGCAGCGGCCCCGGGGCGAGTCCTTCCAGATCCAAGGCGGCAAGCTCGGGCGCGCCGTCCCATTCCCACAGCTCGGCGCGGGCCAACAGCGGGCGAAGGTCGCCTTGCAGCTCGAGATCCCAGTCAGCCGCTGAGACCACCGCCGTCACGAACAGCAGCGTTGACCGGCCGGCGTCATCCAGCCGACCAGGGAGTACGCGCGAGATGGCGCGCCGGCCGGATCCGAGCGGCCGCGACCAGCAGGCCACCTGCTTCGACAACGAGGCCTGGTAGGAGGGTTCGTAGGGCGTGCCGAACGAGAGGCTTTCGAGCTGTTGCTGCTCGCTGTCGGTCAGCCCGGGGCTGCGCGCCAACGTGCCGTAGCCGCTGATCGAGCCGAAGACGTGTCGCTCGATGTGCATGGGGTCGACCGTCTAATCCGTCCGCAGAATCCAGATCAGCGCGTAGACGCACAGGGCGATAATGATGATGCCCGCGACCAGATAGGCCACCTTCCGGTGGTAGGCTCCCAGGGCCCGATCCTCCGCGCGCACCTGGTCGATCTGGGCTTGCTCGGCCGCTTTCCGGACCGCCGTGCGGCGCTTGCGATCGTCGCACCGACGCATCATCTCCAGGCAGTGGACCAGCGGCTTCTCGATGTTGATCGGCACGGAATCGGAGCTGGGAGGGGCCACGCCGTCCGTGCCGGGGGCCTCCTGGACAGCCGAGATCGTGAAGACGGTCAGCTTGCCGAGCGTGCGTACCAGCGCCGGGTAGTGTCGCAGGATGAACTCGCGTTTTGTGCCGGCGGACTGGATGATCTCGCGGTTGCGGTCGGCCTTGGTCAGGGCCAGCACGACCGGGACATCTTCGCCCCCGTGCATCTCGCGGATTCTCTGCACCGCCTGCACCATTCCGAAGTCATCGTCGACCACCTCGTCGTGCTTGCCGGTGGCGGCGACGGCGGGGTCGATCAGCAGGATCACCGCCGCCGCCCGGTGCAGATAACTCAGCAACTTCTGCACCTCGGGCGATTCGGTCTCCTCGTCGACGAAGGCCCGGCGGAAATCCTCACCCGAGTAGTCGAAGGCGACCACCACGCGCCGGTGGCCGTGGTCGTCGAGCTCGAATTCGAGTTGCCGGGTCCCGAGGGTGGCTTCGGGCCAGTGTCCGCGGTGAAGTTGGTCGGCCACGCCGGTGAGCATCTTGTGCGTCGGTCCGGCGAGGGCTTTCATGGTCAACCCGCTGAGCGCTTTCCAGAGCGAGTTGTAGAGCGTGGCCAGGTAGACGGTTTTGCCGGCGCGGCGGCGGCCGAGGATCACGATCGTGTCGCGCTCGACGCGTCGCAGTGGTTCGATTTCTGCCAGCTCCTCCAGCAACGCCTCAGGTTCAGGCTGGGCGACCGGAGGCCGCGGGTCCGGCCAGCGTTGTCTCAGGGTTGCCAGGTCCACCGGGACGCCGTCCAGGCTGAACCGGGCGCTCTCGCTCACGGTCCCCTGCTCGATCAGGTCGTAGACCGCCGCAAGCGGGAAGGGGCCGCGCGTCTCCGCGCCTTGCTCGATATACCATTCGTCCATGATTCCAGCCGGGTCGTCGGTCAGCGTGTCCTCACCACTATTCTAGGCATCCTGATCGGGTCTATGGCGGCGGAGGGATTGTGGTCCACTCGGAGACGCGTGGTTGCTCCGTGTCCACCAGCTCGCCGCGGGCAGTGATGGTCATCTGCATCTCGAACCTCTGGACGGTGTAGGCGGCTCGTTCGAGCGTCAGGCGGAACCGCCGACCGTTGCGCACGAAGACCAGTTTAACGCCGACGTGTGGTGCGTTGGCAATCATTGTCGCGAGGGATTCGTTGGTGGCATCGGGGGGGACCGCGAGGCCGTCGACGAGGACGACGCGGTCGCCGGGCTCGACACCGGCCAGGGCGGCGCTGCTTTCAGGAAAAACGTGGCTGACCAGGAGGGCATCGCCCTGGTTGTGCACATCGATTCCCACGCCGGTGAGATGCTGCGGGGAGGCCCGCACTTCGCACTCCACCTCCACGCGGGTCGAAGCGCCGCGGGAGGCCAGTTCCTTGTCGAGCTCCCCCAGAATTGACCCAGGCAGGTCCTTGTCGGAGGTCCGCGTCGCGGTGGCGGGATAGATCAGCGCGACGCGGCCGTGAAACGGATCATCCTCGCCGGACAAGAGTGTGCCTTGGCATTCGGGCTGGCTCAGTTGCCACTCGATCGGAACCGAGAGCATCGTGCCCAGGAAGCTGTAGTCGAACGAATCCGGCAGAAGCTCGCGCATCTCCTGTAGCGGAGCCGAGGACTGAATGACCGTGGTGTAGTAGCCCAGCGTTTTTCGGTGCGGCGAATCCGCCGCGGTGACGTCGCTCAGCTCGGCCGTTGGGGTGTAGACCCCGCCACGCTTGACGTACCCCGCGTCGGCAAGTTCCCGGCGGGGCTCGTCGTCGGTCGGATCGATCCCGGCGAGACAGGCCTGAAAGGCAAGTCGTTCGGGCTGGTACTCGTCGCCGCGCGCCAAGTCGCGGGCCACGCGGATCTCCTGAGCGACGTTTGCGTTATCAACGTCGCTATCGGCGAGCATGGCGAGCACGCGCTGGCGCAAGCGCGGGCATTCCTCCAGTAGCGGCGGGTCGGCGATGACCACATCGGTGTCTCTGGCGAGCGCGCTCTTGCGCGGCCCGGAGACACTGGTTGATCGCGGCTTGATCTGAACCCAGCCCTGCGAGGCCGGCCTGACCTCGCCAACAATCTCCAGGCCGCCCTTGAGAGTGACCACCTTCATTTCCCGGAGCGAGTCGGCCACCGACTGGCACAGCAGCTCCAGGTGGTAGCGCGCCAGCTCGCGGGAGACGTCGGCCCGCTGTGCCGCCGGGTGTTCGAGAAACTCGTGCAGGGCCTCCAAGGCCGCCCGCGGATCGCCCGTGAGCGCGGCCAGGCGTTGGCGCAGCTCGTGCAGCAGTTCGTCACGCTCGCGGACCAGCAAACGTCTGACCTGCTCTTCCACCTCCGCCCGGCGCGCCCCGTCCGGGTAACACAGCAGGTAGAGCCGGCATTGCCCGAGCTTGCTCCGCCGCCCGAGCGCGCTGCGATCCGCCGGCTTGAGACACTCGGCGGCGTCCAGCGTTTCGAGCTCGGCTTCGATTTCTCCAGCGCGCTGTGCCAGGCGCTCGTGCCGCACCGGGGATCGAACCTCGGTCAGGCCCACGTCGATGTGGTTCAGCGCGTCGGTCAGGCGGTTCGCCCTGACCAAGTCCTCTACTTCTCCCAAGACCTCTTGAAGCCGGGTCTGGTCGGCCTGGTCCGGAATCCGGGCGATTTCCACGCGGGCCTGAGTGGCGTGCCGGCCGTGCGGATACGCGTCCAGGTAAGCTTGCCAGGCAGCCTCCTGCAATCCGAAATCGTCGCCCGCAGCCTCCGCGTTGCCCGAGGCGCGCCGGTATGCCCGGTCATCACGCTCGTCGGGGATGTGCAGCCGGCGTTCCTCCGCCTCAGGCCGATACGCACCGTTCGGGTGTTTGTCCAGGTATGCGGTCAAGGCGGCTTCCAGGCGGTCGAGATTGGTGCGTTCGCCGCGGTCCAGGGCGCAGGCGCTTTGATAGTCCCGGTCATCAACCGCGCGCCGCGCCTTGTCCAGCTCTTCGGTCGCGAGGCGCACCAGCCGCGGGGAGCGGTCGGATTGCAGATACTGCTCCAGGGCGACCACAACCACCTGCGGGTCTTCCTTGGCGCGGGCGGTCTCGATCAGCGCGGTCAGCTCGCGTCTGGCCAGCTTACGCTTGGTCGCGACCGCGCCGACGATGATCGTGAGTACGATGCACGCGACCGCAACCGCAGCGAGCGCCCGCAGCCAGGGCCCAGTCCAGTCGGCTCGCTTGCGGGGAGCCTGGGCTGGCCGGTCGGCAAGCGCGCGGTCGGCCGCCTCCGCAGGCCCGCAGGACTCTGCGCCAGGTCTCTCGCGCGGGGGTGACGTGGCAGGCGCGCCCGTCGTCGGCTCGGCTTCGCGGCTACGGCAACCTGGCGTGGTGCAACCGCGGTTGCGCTCCCAGCACCCCTGGTGGTATGTCAGCTCGCAGATCAGACAACTACGGACAGGGGCGTCGGGCCCGATCTGTCGCCGACAAACCGGGCAATCGGCGTTCGGGAACCGGGTTTGCGAGACTTCTTTCACGGCGAGCTACGCAGCAGAACGGCACCATGTTTCGCCCCCGCGATTGTATGGTCCCGACCGCCAAGCGCCTATTCGCTCGCTTGGTCGTCCTCGATCTCGGCGAGCAGCCCGGCAGCCGCGGCCGCGGCATGCGGTGAATGGTCGGCTTGTGCAATATGTTTCAGTATTGCGCGCGCCTCGTCGGCGCGACCGGTGTGCAGGCGGACTTTGGCCTGGACTACGCGGGCCCAGTCGCGTTGCCAACTCTCGACTTCGCGGACGCGTCTTTTCTCGTTGGACGATTGATCCGCCTCTTCCAGCAACCAACCCGCGTGCCGCTCAGCCTCTTCCCAGCGCCCCAACTCGGCCAGGCTCCGGGCCGCCAGCACGCGATACACGCCCTTGTGGGGGGCGCAGGCGATCAACCGCTCGGCGAGCAAGGCGGCCTTGGCGTGCTCGTTCGCCCGGAAGGCATTTGCGGCCTCGTGCCAGGCCTGTTCTTCGTCGAATGCGACGCCATCGGTCTCGCGTGATTCTGTCGCTGCTTCGCCTAAGCGCGGCGGCAGGCCGACGTGCGTGACCGCGTCATCGTGTCGGCGGTCGCTTTTCGGCACCGGGCCGACTTCTTCAAACGCGATCTCGTCGAACCAGCAGGTTCCCACTGGCCAGAAGGCCCACAGCCGAATTCGCACATACGTCACTTCGTGCTGGAAATCGCTGAACACGCTCGCCGGTGCGATCTCGAATTCGAGATTGAACGGCTGCCAGTCTTCACTCGGCTCGATGTCCTTGCGCATCTGGTAGACGATGTCGTCAAACGTCTTCAGCTCACCCTTCACGCGGCGTGTGACCGTCGCGTAGCCCTTGATGAAGACCTTCATGTTCGGGCCGGTGGATTTCGTGTGGCCGGTGCAGCGGTAGCGCGTGTTCGCTTCGACCGGGATCTTCTCGCTAGTCAGATCGACGCCGTAGGATGCCATCAGCTTCTTCTGGCCGGTCATTTCGATCACGTGACCGTGCCAGCCGCCGAGGTTTAGCAGACGAACGTTTTCGGGACGCGTGGTGGTCCAGCCGGCGGGGAGCTTGCCGGACGGGTCGAGCGTCTCGAAGTCGCCGTTGACGATCAGGTTGCTGATCGCAGGTTGCGATTCAGGCTGCGTCGTGGTGGGCCGAGAATCCTGCGCGATGGTGCGTGTCAGGCCAAGCAAAACGCACAACAGAAGATGTGCTGGCCGGCGACGCGGCGCCGGAGACAGCGCGGAAAGAGCCGCGGGCTTCAGCCCGCGCGGTCGGTCGTGCAGGCAGAAGTCGGCGGTTCGACGAATCGTCACGTCAGGCACTTTCAGTCGCACGACGCTACTCTCCACGCTTCGACGCTGCGTCGTTTTCGAGTGCAGACTGACACAGCTTGATCTTCTCCTCCGCCCGTTCGAAGAAGTCTGATTGAGTGAAGTCGCTCCCGATGCGCTGGAACAGCGACAAGGCCTCGTCATGCCGTTTCATCTCCAGCAGGCAGTTCGCCCGCAGCCAGACCGCTTCGGGCACGTGAACGGCGCGCGGCGAAACGCGCTCGGCCAATTCGAGGTAGCGAACCGCGAGTGGCCCCGGCTGTTGCACGAACAGCGCCTTCCCGCGCAGGAAGAACGTGTACCCTTCCAGCTTTTGCACCGGGAACTCGCGCTCCCAGCGGTCAAGCGTCTCGAGCGCCCAGTCGAACTCGCCACGGGCTAGCAGATCAGTGACCGTGTAGCCATAACCGCCGGTCTTGGCGAGCATCTCCGCCTGACCGATCGGCTCAGCAGTCATGTCCTGCGCCTGGCGGTAGAACCGCTCGGCCTCCTGGTAGTCGCCGAACAGCAGAGCGACGTCGCCGAGCGCGATGACGGTCTGACGATGCAGGCGTTGAGACGCGGGTCTGGCCTTTGACTCAACGACAGCCAAAACCTCCTTGAGCAGCGCGCGTGCCCGCTCGAAGTCCTCCAATCCCCATGCTACGACTTCGGCCCGACGCAACTCCAACTGCGCCCGCCGTAGCGGCGTGTCGGCCGCCTTGAGCGCGAGCTGGTAAAGCTCTTCAGCCCGCTGCGGATCGTACGCTCCCGACTGCATACATCCCCGCGCGGCGCCGGCGGCCAGTTGCGGGATCGTGGCGTCGTCCGGGAAGCGGCGGATCAAGGCGTTCACAGCTCGCACATGCTCGGGCCACTCTTCGAGATATCCCCAGAACTCGGCAAAGAGGCGCAGGTCTTCGTGGGCCATGCGTTCAACGTCGTAGCCCGCTGCCGCCTCGGCGTACTGCTTGGCGCTGCCCGAGCGGAAGTAGCGGGTCTTGACGTCAACGTAGAAGATGTCTGGGCGACAGGTGACGCTGTCGCTGTTGCCAGCGACATCGGTCACGGTGAGCGTCACCTCGGGCCGGCCGGTGCGAAAGTAGACGTGCCGGAGTCTGGCGCCCTCGGCCTCCAGTCCGTCGCCGAAAGTCCACTGCCGCTCGACGATCTTGCCGGCGCGGCTCTGGCTGCGATCGCGGAACTCCACCAGCGTGGCTTGCCGATCGTCGGAGTCGCGGACCCAGTAAGTGTTGATCACGCGCGTGAGCGGTACCGCCATCACGGGCTTGTCGCGGGCCTGGTGAGCGCTCGCGCGGGCCTCCCTCACGGTCAGCCATTGCTCGGGCGGAATGCCCCAGAAGTTTTCCTGTCCGGGGGGCTTCCAGCCGACGAATGCCATTTGCCCACCGGTGCCCTCCTCATGGTAGTACTGCACGCGGGCGGCACCCTGCTTGAGCCTGGTCTCACCGTTCTTTTCCCCGTGCTCGGCACCTTCCCACCCGTGGCCCCCGGGCCATTCGACAACCGTGCGGTCGTTGATGCGCAGCCAGCTGCCGTCGTCGCTGACGGTGCAGAAGTGGTAGGTGTCGGCCTGGTCGATTCTCAGATAGCCCTCGTAGACGCTGATGTAGTGATCGCTTGGTCCAAAGCGATTGAAGCCGTCGGAGATCCCGCGGGTAAAGCAGGCCCCCTCGAGTGTGCTGCGGCGAATGAGCCGCCGCAGCTCGGTCAGCGTCTCGGGGTGCGTCTCTTTCGACTTGCGGTAGACCCGCAGCACGACGCCGCGGCGCGGATACCAGGCGCTCGGTCGGTTAGGGGCCGGCTCGGACTCGATCACCTTGAGCTCTTCAAGCTCCTTTTCCAGCCAAGCGACACGTTCCGTGAGCTTGGACGTGTCGCTGCCGGACTGGCGCGCGTGCTGCAGTCGCCGACGCAGCCGCAGCAGCTCGTCCTTGTACATGTCCCGCTTTCGCCCGGCTTTCTGGCGCTCCGTCTGGTTCTCCTGCCATGTGCTCCACGCCGCTTGCCACGCCTCGTACTGCGGGTTGAGCGTGTCGATCGGGTTAGCGTCGAGGTTGCCGAAGTAGAGCCGGGTCTTCACGGGTTCCTCGGGCGGAACTTTGAACTGGATAACTGTGCTGAGCTGTGGGTCGTGGTGAATAACCTCGAAGTTGCGCAGCTCACCGGTGTCGTCCACCAGGCGCAGATCGCGACCATCCGGGGTGGTCCGGCCGGCGAGCACGACGTGTACCCAGGCCACGTCGCCTTCGCCAGCATCGCACTCGATGCGGACGCGGTAGGGCCAGTCCTCGTTCCACCAGTTCGGCGGCGCGGCGTGCGCCGCGGCGGACAGCGCGATGGCGACAAAGAACAACGCCATGGCAAGCACGGGCGGGCAAGCCGCCCGTGGCACCCGGCATTCACGCCCGGGGCCGGATTCCTCGCTGCGCTCGGAATGACAATTCATACGCGTCCGGCTCATTCGCTCTCGCTCAACTGCTGGAAGTATCGTCGCACCGCGTCCTGATACTCCGGCGGGACGGGCTCGTCCATCGCGTCGAGGACTCGGCGGCGCTGATCGGCCGGGAGGTAGTACGCCCGGTCGATGTTGAGCGCCATCTCGCGCATCGACAGATCGCCGCTCATGCGGAGATTCTGCAAGACCATCTGCTGCGTTTTGAAGAGCTCAGCGTAGCGGCCATCTTCGGCGGCCTGCTCGGCCTGCTTCATCAAGTCGATCGCCTCGTCCAGGGCCGGCAACGAGATCCGCACCGTTTTGAGTTGACCCGCGACACGTTCAGCCTGTTGGCGGATGCGCTTCTGCCATTCACTCATGAACTGCATGTTCTCCATGAGAGGTGGCGGGCTGAGGCCTTGCAGGCCCTCCTGTCCGCCGCCGCGCGCCTTGCCGCCGCCAGTGGCGCCGCCGGTCGCCATCTGCTGTAGTTCCTTGACCACGCCCTCCTCGTACGGGTCGTTGGTGATGCGTGTGGGTGTCTGGCGGCCGGTCAGGCCTTTAGCGACGTTCTCGACGAGCTGGCCCTGGCTGCGCCCCGAACGGCCGTCGCCAGAGCGGCCGGAGAGCTCGTTGTTGTCCGGCAACTGGTTGCCGGTCTTGCCGACGGCGCTGAAGTTGCTGATCGGACCGCCGGCGACCGCCCAGCCGGCGCCTTCCGCGATCGAATCCGCCCAGGCGCTGGTCATGTCCTCGGCGGCGTCGTTCAGATCGTCCTGGTCCTCAATCAGGTCGCCGATCAGATCCCAGAGCTGGTCGGGCAGCTCGACCATCGGGATCTCGGGGAAGTCGAGCGGCTCTTCCATCATCCACTTCTGGTAGTCGGGCGAGTTCGGCAGCCACATCTCCATCTCTTCGACCAGCGACTCGGCCAGCTCGCGTCCGGCCTGCTCGCGGGCAACGGCGATCTCAACCAGCCTGGACGTGAGGTTCAGGCTCGCCGCCTCGATCTGCTCGACCATCTCCTTGTAGTCGTTGGCGATGGTCTCGTCGGCAAAGCCCTGCTCGGTCAGCTTGGAAATGTCCTTGACCGAATCGGTGAAGACCTCGGCCCACTTGTCCTCGGTCCCCCTCAAACGCTCGAACTGCTCGAGATCCTCATCGGTGAAGTCCTCACCTTTGCGGGCCAGCTCCTCGGTGTCGGCAATCACCTGATCCTGCTCCGGGATGAACTCGCCGAGCTTGGCCAGCAGGTCGTGGATTCGCTTGAGGGCCTGCTCGCGCTCGTCCGGCGGAAGTTGCTCGAGCGTCGCTTGAGCCTGCTCCGCCGATCCGAGCGCCAGGTCAACCTTCCCAATCAAAGCCTGCAAGCGCGCGATAATCTGGTCCATGGTCTCCAGGATCGCCGGCTTCTGCTTGATGCGCTGCCTGTACGGGCCACCGTACTCGGCGAGCGCCTGCACCGCCTGCAGTATCAGCCCGTCGGCAAGCTGCTCCAGCTCGACGATGATGCTCTCGGTCGGGCGAATAGCCTTGCGCTGCTCGTCGACGGTGTCGATCGTCAACTGGCGGATTTCCTGCTGGCGCGTGCGGATCGGATCGAGTGCGCGGTCCAGGTCGAGTGCGGTGCGGTTCTCCTGCTGTAATGCGAGGATTCGCCTGAGCGCCTCCAGCAGGCGGCGGGTCTCGGCGGCCAGCAGCGCGCGGTCATCGCTGGGTTCGGCGACGGTGATCGACCAGGTGCGGCCGATGCCGACGTTGGGCTTGGGTGGCCGGTTGTCCCAGGCGACAACGCGGTAGAGCAGCACGTCGTCCACCTTCAGGTCGAACGCCGGCAGCGAAAGCGTCGCGTGTTCCGCTCGACGCCGTACGTTGGCTTCGCCGACAGGCCACTCCTGCAAAGTCCGCCACTCGTCGACGTCGCGGCGCGTCTGCAATGCCAGCCGTGTCAGGCCGATGTCGTCCTCCGCTTCCAGCGTCAGCTCCAGCGCGCCGTCGGCAGGCAAAATCAGGTCGCGGGCGGGAATACTGACGATCGCGAGCGGCGGTTGGTCCGGCTCGACGGTGAGGCTGTAGCGCGGCGGATTCAGGTTCGAGAGCCCGTTCGTATCCGTTAGCCGAATCGCGTAGTTGCCGCTGCGGTCCAGCTTGAAGCTGCCGGACCCTTCCCGGTGCTCGTGGCCGCCGATTCTGAGCGCGACCGGTTCTCCCGTCGCGAACTCGAGTTGCCCGCGGGACAGCGGTACTGACGCCGTCAAACGCAGTTCGACCGTCGAGCCTTCCAGGGCGACAACGTCGCCAACGTTCGGCTTGAGTTGGCGTGTTTCGCTGCCGGCGTACTCGGGCCGCCGAACCTGGAGTTGCAGCTCTTCGACGCGCGGGCGATATTGCAACGTTACCTGGTAGAGCGAGCTGACCGAACGTCCGGCCCGCACGCGATAAACCAGTGGATGTCGGACGGCGTCGAAATCGGACCGGAAAACGTTGCGCTCCACCAATTGCATCGCAGCACGTGCCCAGTCAAGGTCGGCCACGCGATACTCCAGGTAAGCCACGTCCGGCGACCGACCGAGGGCGGGGTTCGGCAGGCGGGCCTCGATCGTCAGGGCCGCCCCCTCGACGAGTTCGATGTCGCCCGGCGTCACAAGCGGCTCGGTCGCCAACAGGTGGGAGGTCGGCGCGAAGGGGTGCAGTAGCCGTGCAAAGGCGTTGCCGGCCCACTGGGGCCGCAGTGCGCTGTAGCCCGCCAGGAACACAACACACACGCCGAGCATCACGAGCGCATTACGCGCTGGCCGCTGGTCAATTGCACGAGGCGCGGCGCGGGGATCCAGCACGGCAGAGCTTTCCACCACGGCGGCGTGCGCGAGGGGGTCGTGCTCCGCCTGCCGTGATTCAAGGAACTGCACAGCGTTGATCAGGCGGTTCTTCTGACCAGGCACGCGGGCTTCGTACAGCAGCGCTAGCCGCGCTGCCGGCAGACGACCGAACAGGACGCGATTGATGAAGAAGAACAGCCAGCCGGTCGCGCTCGCCGCCAGCACGACCCAGCCGAAGACGAACTGGCCGGTGGACAGCATCGCTAGGTTGTCCAGCAGGATCATCGCCACCAGCCAGCCCAGCAGAAGAATCAGTCCGACCGCGGCGACCACCACCAACTGACGGCGCAGCCAGTGCCGGCGGATCGTTGCGATGATCCCGAAGATGTTCTCTTGCGGTCGGTTCATCTTCTCATTCCGTCGCTACGGCAGTTGGCTCCGTCGTCTCAGGATCCACTCCGCGCAAATCAACACTAGAAACGCGCCGCCGAACAAACCGTCGCCCCACGCGCCGGAGGAACGCGACACGGTTTTCCGCACGGGATCGGCCGGGAGTTGGGCGGCCCAGGCCGCGATATTCTCCGGCTGAACGCAGCGTCCGCCGGTGAGTTGAGTGACGCGCGCCAGCCATTGCGGATCGGTGCGTGGATCGAGCAGCTCAAGGTCCGGTCGTTCGACCTCGACCGTGACGACCCGTGATTGTGCCTGGCATTCCGGCCTGCTGCGGGATTGCTGGGTCGGTTCGGCGGTCACGGATAAATCCAGGCGTCCAGGCCGGCGAGCGGCGAGCGTGCCGCGATACTTGCCATCGCCGAGGTCGGCGAGCGGAATGCTGGACCGGTTCCCGCGGTCGTCGACCGTCTGGGCGGCAACCTTCCAATTGGCCGACGGCACCGTCTGCCCGTTGGCAGGAGCAGGCGCTGTCGTTCGAAGCGCCGCGCGGGCTGAAGCCCGCGGCTCGTCGTCCACTGTGATGTTCAGCTCGATCGTCTGGCCGAGTCTGTAGCGTGACCGGTCGGTCGATACGAATAGTCGTGAGGGCATCTCCGTTTGTTCGCTGGCCAGCCAGCGAACGATTTGGCCCCAGAACGTTTCGTAGAAGGAGCTGTCGCCGGTGAAGCCGCCGACGATCGTCCGCCAGCGCCAGGTCGTGTCGACCGCAAACACCATGGTTCGCCCGGCGCCGACCTGCTGAACGACCATGATCGGCCGGCCTTGGTCCGGCTGGGAACCACTGGTCCGCGAACCCACTGCCAACACCTCGCCCCCGGGTTTGACGCCTGCCACGCGGCTGCAACCGCTCAGCGGCGGCAGCTTGTGGAAGAAGACCGTGTCGCGCAGCCGATCGCTGCTGAGGTGGAAGATCGGGTGCTCACGGCCGGCGTCGGTCAGGCGCAGGTTAAACGGCCGCTCGATTTGCGGGTTGGCGGAAGCGCTGAACTCGACCGGCAGGATGTCGCGCAGCACGGTACGACCGAAACCTTCCGGACCGAAGGAATGGTACCCGCCGGTCAGGAGCAGTCCGCCCCCGCTGTCGGTCACCCACGTGCGCAGGGCGCGCAGCTCCTCGTCAGCGGAGAAGTAGGTCGCCTCGACGTCTCCCAGAATCACTACGTCCACGCTGGCCAACTGCTCGGCGAGGAGGAGTCCTTGCGAACCGTGGTCGGCCCCGACCGGTGCGGTTCGCACGGTCGAGACCAGGTTGATGTCGGGATCGGCCGCGAGCGCTTCGCGGACAAACTTGCCCTCCCAGCGCAGCACCCCGTCGATGTACATCACGGTCAGTGGTTTGGCCCGCACGGTGAGTGGGAACGTCTCGCGGTTGTTGGCGAGGTTGGCTTCACCCGGCTGCGGACCGACGGCGATGGTGTACGTGAACGCTCCGGGACGAGTTGGAACGAACTCGAGTTCGACTCTCCGGTGGCGGTCGCTGCCAGCCGGTGACTCGTCGCCCGGTTGCCAGCGAATCGTTCGCGACGCCACCAGCTGGTCGCCGTCAAGGATCGAGATCGGCAGCGGCGTGTCGTCGATCTCGCCGTTGACGGCAATGTCCACGGTCACGCGAACTGTGTTGCCGACCAAGGCCCGGCGGTTGGCCGAGACCGCCTGGATCGACAGATCGGGCGTCGTGCCCGCCGCTCCCGGCGCTCCCGCCACGTCAATCGCATGGACCGGGACGCGTAGTTGATTCAATCCGCCGATGGTCGGCCGATCGATGATCTCGGCACCGTCGGACAACAGTGCGATGCCGACCAACGGATCGTCGCGCAGGTCGCGTTGCACACGTAGCAGTGTATCGGTGAGCGGACTTCGCTCGGCGGTCGCGTCGGGTGGAAGCTTCTCAAGCCGCAACCTGCGCGCCTCGACGTCGAACACGCGCAGTCGATGACTGTTTGCCACCGCCGGCTTCAACTCGTCGCGCAGGAGAGCGACCGCGCGCTGGTAGCGGTTGGCGTCCGCTCGGCCGGTACGGGGCCCCGGCGCTACATCCTTCGTGACTTCGTGGCCGCGTGGCTGCGTGGCTCCTTGTGTCTGCGACATCGACAGGCTGTCATCGAGCACAACCGCCAGCACGGGCTTCTCGTCCAGGGTCCGTTGACTGATCCAAGCGGGGTGCAACAGCGTCAGGAACAGGCAGATGACCGCTCCCAGCCGCAACGCGAGCAGGCCGAAGCGCGTCGGTTGGGCATGTTGCCGCCAGCGGAAGCCCGTCGTGTACGCCAGCAGCGCGACGACGATGCTCAGCGCGACGGTCAGGCTGCCGAGCCACCCGAACGGCGGGGCTTGGAAGACGACCGCAGCCAGAGCGAAGCCGCCGAGCATTACGCCGTCCTCCGCTTGCGCACGTCTTCCGCGGCTCGCCGAAAGCGGAACAGGCCGGTGGCGATCAACGGCTCGGCGAGCACGAGAACGAATGCCGTCCAGAGCAAGACGTCCCAAATCCCGCGACTCAGCCCGCCACCGGCGAGCAACGTGGTTGGCGTGTCAGCCTCCATCGAACCTTCTGCCTGGACGACATTGAGCCGCCAATTGCCGGCGAGCTTCTCCGCGGACTTGACGTCGAGCGTGTTCGGCGAAGACTCGCAGCGCGGGACGTTGACTGCCAGCCTTCGTACCGCACGCCGGTTGGCGGACGATTCCGAAAGGTCTTGCTCCACCCGATAGAAGCCCGGTCGCTCGACTACTTCCGCCGGGATAAACGCCACGGGGTCGGCACCGACCACCTTTACCGCAGCCCGCATCCGCACGTCGCCGGGGCCGCGAACGTGGACGGGTTGCGCAACGTCCCAGCCCCCGCGCAGCAGTTCCAGATCGTTGCCAACCTCGTACCCGCGCGGACCGGAGCTCGCGGCCCCCGCCGCGAGGTGACTCACGGCTCGGCTGCACAGCGGCACGAACGCCCGGCGGAGCGGCAGGTTCGTCCAGCGCGGATCGGTCGCGGCGGCACAGAGCAGAACGCGGCCATCGCCGTAGCTGCGCTCCACCAGCAGCGGTAATCCCCGATCGAGCGACGCAAGCACCCAGGCGTCGCGTGGCTGAACTTCGTACGCGCGGTAGACCGCCACGCCCGCCAGCGCGCTGCGCAGCGCCCCTTTGAAGCGTTGTAGAATCGGATGATCGAGGTCGGCGGCGAGGATGTGCAGCGGCTCGACCGCTTGTGGCGACTCTACCAACGGGCCGACGCGCGCCGGCAGCAGGCCGCCGAGCGGTCGCGTCGATGCGCCCATGATGTCGTTGTAGAAGGAGCGGTCGGCTTGGTCGCCGAGGAACACCGCCAAGCCGCCGCCGGTTTGTACGAATTGTTCGAGCGCCTCCAGCTGCGTGACGGATAGTCGGCCGACCTCACTCAAGATGACGACCCGGTAGGCGGTGAGCGCCGCCGGCGTCAACACATCCGGCCGGATCGTATCAACCTGGATCGCATCGCCCTCGTCACCGACCGCGTGAAGGGCGGCGCGCAGGAACGTTGCGGCGGAGCGCCCGCGCTTGCTCACGGTATGCCCGTCAACCAGGAGTACCGGCACGTGCGGGTTGACGCGCACGGTCGCATACAGCGTATTGTCGGCAGGCAGCACGTCCCGTCCGACGATGCGCAGCATCAGGCGGTGTTCCCCCGCCCGGTCGAACATCAGTGGAATCTGCTCGACATGCGGGCTCTGGCCGGGCAGCTCGATTGGGCGGCGCAGCCGCTCGTGGCCGTCCACGTGCAGGACCAGCTCCGCCGGCGTCGTCTCCGGTCGGTAGTTCAGCAACCGCACCCGCAGCAGGTTTGGCTGACCGACTGCGGCCGTCGGCTGACTGAGCACCATCTGGTCGGCAACGATGTTGTCCCACCGGAGCGCGGGGACCGGCACGTCGCTGGGCTCCGGGCCGCCCCCCGTTTTCCAAGAGCCGTGGGCTTCAGCACGCATGGCCATCCGAACAAGGGCAACCGAGACAGGATGCATCGGTTGCGGCCAGTCGGTCTGACGCCAATCGCTCGCTTGCAGGTCGCTCAAGACGAGCAGAAGCCGATTCCGCGGGGTGGCCTCTTGAAACAGCCTGGCAGCCTGGGCGAGCGCGCCGTGCGCGTCGCCGGCAGCGTAGGTCGGCTGCAAGCGCTCGATCTCGTTGGTCACGTGCAGCAGGTCTTCGGACAACTCCAGACCGCTGTGTGTCAGGTTGCCGATCGTGCGGCCGGTGAAGGTGATCACCGCCGTCCGATCGCCGCCGGCCAGCTCGCTGATCGCGGCGAGCGCGACACCCTGGGCTCGCTGGAATGGAGTGTCGTGGGATCCTTGACCGGCCGGAGGCCAGTCCCCCGGAGGTGTAGCCTGGGTTGCCTGCATTGACAGGCTGTCGTCGAGCAGGATGACCACGTCGCGCGTGCCGGCCCGGCCACCGAAACCCGCGAGCGTGGTCAGCGGTCGTGCCAACGCGAGCGCGAGCAGGATGCAGGTGGCTACCCGAAGCAGCAGAAGCAGAAGCCGTCGGAGGCGCAGTCGGCGCTGGGATCGGATGATAGCAGTCGTGAAGAAGCGATTAGTCGAGAACTCGATCACCGAGCGCTGTCGCCGCTGATAAAGGTGCAGAATCAACGGCACCAAGGCTGTCAATCCGACCAGCAGTGCCAGCGGGGCGAGCAGCGTCATCTTGGCGCTCCAATGCGTCTCATCTTGTCATTCCGAGCGCAGCGAGGAATCCGGCACACCCGCCGACGCGGCTGGATTCCTCGTCGCCTTCGCTCCGTGGAATGACAGGTTGCGTCCGCGTTTCAGCCGCGTATGCAAATAACTGGTCAGCACGCGCTCGACCGGATCGCTGGTCGGGCAGCGCAGCAGCGGGACGTTGTGCCGCCGGACGCCCGCGTCGAGCCGCGCGAGGAACTGCTGCACTTCGCGACGGACCAGCTCGCGGATCAGGGCGGGTTCGGCTTCGAACTCCTCTCCGGTCTCCATGTCGCGAATGACGGTGACGCCCGAGCCGGCCAGTCCCAGGTCGAAGTCGAGCTCGCGCCGGTCGAGCACCTGGAAGACGAGCACCTCGTGACCGCGGTGGTAAAGCTGCCCGAGCGCGGTGAGCACGCTCTCCGGGTCGTCGAGCAGGTCGCTGATCAGGATCACCAGGCTGCGTCGTTTCAGCCGACCTGCCAATTGGCCCAGCACACCCGAGACGTCGGTGATCCCGTCTGGCTCGGTGCGCACCAGAGCCTGGCAGATGCTCATAATCTGTCCGGGGGCGGCGCGCGGCGACACCTGCTCGACCATACGATAGCTCGAGAGCACGAGGCCGACGCTGTCCCCCTGGTGCAGCATCAGGTACGCCAGCGCCGCCGCCAGTTGCCGGGCATAGTGA
>CAZDTB010000022.1:4695-19917 GCA_964508075.1 uncultured Planctomycetales bacterium | reverse complement strand
TCGCGGATCGCTGCCCCAACTGCACCCATCCCGCCTCGGACTCGGTGCACGGCGACTACCTGATCCATGCCGACCGCCCCATGGTCAGGGGATTGGCCGAGGCGGCCCGGGTGGTCGAGTACGGCGTCGCCATCCTGGGCGGGCTGATGGGGCTGGCGCTGCTGGTGGTGTTGCTGTCGGCGCGGAGCCTGACCGAGATCGTCCAACCGGCCTATAACGTCGTCCTCGTCGGGGCGGTGATCTCGCCGGTGATCGCCACGATCGGGCTGGTGCTACTGACGACGCAGCACACGGCGGCATACTACTGGGTGCGGTACGGCAACCCACGCGCCCTGCTACGCTTCGGGCTGCTGTTTGCGCTGGCGCTGGCGATCGTCGTGATATGCGCGGTCTATTTCGGCTACGTCGCCTTGGAGATTGGAATTGTGGTGTGGTTCCTCGTGCCGCTGGGGGTGTTCTACCGCGGGCTCGAGCACCTGATGCGCCGCGTCCCGAACAATCAGCTCGCCACGTTCGCCCGCGCCGTGTTCGTCGGACTGCTGGCGTTCGGTGCCCTGGCGATTCTGATCTTTCTCATCCGCCGGTGGTCTGTGACCGACCCGTCGTGGGAGGATTCGCAGACGGCGTTTTCGGCGATCAACTGCCTGGGTGGGATCGGGCTCGGCGTGGCCACGCACCAATTGCTCGTTCGCGTCCGACGCACGTTGAGCAGCATCGCCAGATAGAAAAAGGGGTCAGGAACTTTTTTTGCCTCCGACGATGCACGGGGCCTAGGCCAGACGTGCGCCGCAGAACAAAGGTTCCTGACCCCTTTGTCCTCTCCCCGTTTTTTTCGTCCGGTAGCGCGCGAGTGACGTAGGGCCTCATGAAGTGACGGGGTGGCACTGAAGACGGCGGGTGACGTTGTCCCGCGAGGTTTGATTACGGAGTCACGGATTGGGGCTCTGGAGGACATGGACATGCACCGCAACTACTGGCCCGGCATTCTCGTTTTGATGGCTCTGATCTTGCTGTCGACCTTCCAGTTGGCAGGCTGCCCGGGCGAGCCCGGGGGCTCGGGCCTGTCGCTGCCGATTCTGCCGCCGGCTTCGGTGCTCGATGGCAAGTGGCGCGGAACCACCAGCCAAGGGCGGCCGATCAGCTTCCGGGTGAGCGGTGGTGGGACCATGATCTCGGGCGTTCAGCTTGGATTCTCGGCCAGTGCGTCCTCTTACGGATGCTATTCCTCCATAACCGGTACGCTGTTTGGGACCACATCGGACACGATCGACGGCGACGTGACCATGATCGGGGCTCCAGACGAAGGTTGGGCCGGGGCTGCGTACGCGTTCCGCTGGAATGGCACGGCTTGGGTGGAAGCAGCCAAGCTAACCGCCTCCGACGCCGACTCCGGGGACGATTTCGGCACCTGCGTCTCGATCAGCGGCGACGTGGCGTTGATCGGGGCTCCGAGTAACGATGACGCCGGCAGCTCCTCCGGTTCGGCCTGCATCCTCGAACTGCCGTGACGCGGAAAAGGGGTCAGGAACCTTTTTTCGCGCAAGCTGCTCTGCCACATCGAGAAGCGTGCCCGCAGGCGCGAGAAAAGGTTCCTGACCCCTTTTCCGCAGCTAGTCGCTGAACGACTCCTGGAAGAGCCCGAAGTCGGGGAGGTCGACGTCGTTGTCGGTGTCGAAGTCGAAGAGGTCGCCGCCGGCTGGGGGTGGGCCGTGGTCGGGGCCGGTCAGGACGGGCTCGAAGCGCGTGAAGTCTTCGAAGTCCACGTCGCCGTCCACGTCGTAGTCGCCCGGCAACCAAATGCCCAGGGCGAAGTTGGCCTCGGTATAACCCGCCCGCTCGATCAGCACCATCGGCCGATGCGCGTCCTCCGGATAGTCGGCGTCGGTGGCGGTCAACGGAATCACCGTACCCCCCGGACCGGCCGACAGTTGGGTGATGACGTAGAACCCGTTGCCGTCGGTCTGCACTACGGGAAAGCCGTTAACCTCAATCGTGGCGTCGTCGATCGGCTCGCCGGTCGAGCCGTCGGTGACGCGCCCGTAGACGTACCCCTCCGTGGCGGTATTCGGGTCACGCCAGGTCATGGGCGGCGGCGCAGCGGGCTCGGCGAACGCCGTGCTGCCGACATAGGGATACCAATTCCAATCCCGGCTACCGCTGGTGGAGGCGTATGAATAGGTGCAGATTCCGTCGGCCCCAGTGCCCTCAACTCCGGCGGTCTGGGCGTACTCGATCTCGATCACGCTGTTTTCGAAGCTGTTCAGGTAGATCCCCGGGCCGACGATCATGTGCCGCTCGTAACGCCAGAGCAACTGTTGGTCCACCCAGTTGCGATACCAGCTCGGATAGACGTCATAATCGTAATACGTCATGGGGATGCCGGCGTCGAGGTAGCCGAGCTCCATCCACTCCCGCCAGTTCTGAAAGACACCCCAGGCACTGCTGTCCTCGAAGTCGGAGGGCGCGTTGCTCCAGGTGATCAGGGCGGCGGTGTGGCGCAGCGGCTGGCACGGATTGCTGCTGATCGTCGCCGTTTCCACCTGGGCTCGGCGAACCACCTCGGTAACCTCTCGCCGGCGGAAGTCGTTCCACGGCTCGTAGTCGGTATCCGGCGTGCCGGAGTAACTGGTGATCTCGCGGAAGCGCGCCAGGCCGGAGCGCGGGTACGATTCGTCCGCGGGATATCCGGCGTCGGTCGTGGTATAGCGAATGTAGTCCCAGTGGATCCCGTCGACGTCATAGTACGTCACCAGCTCGCGGACGATCGACATCAGGTATTCCTGCACGTCGGGCGAGCCGGGGTCGAGCGTATACTTGCCCGTGACCGGGGCGGCGCCACCGCCCATGTCATCCCGTGGGACCATGAGCCACTCGGGATGCTCGGTAAGGATATCGTTGCCGGCCGGCGGCCAGCTAGTGGACACGCGGAACGAGACCAGCCAGGGGTGCACCTCGATCCCGTTGGCGTGCGCTTGCTCGACCATATACGCCAGCGGGTCGAAGTCCTCCGGGATGTCATGCGCCATGGGGACGATGTCGGAGTCCCAGTAGGCCCCGTGGCCGCTGTTGGTATCGCTGTAGTCCTGATAGGCGAGTACCTCGGGCACGATGGCGTTGTAGTTGCCGATCAAGGCGCGCGCGATCATGTCGTCGATCTCGCCCTCGCTCTTGAACCCCACGTGAAAGGCGTCCGCCCAGAATGCGCGGAACTCCAGCTCGACAAAACCCTCTTCCACGAAGACCGCCGTCACCGTCTTGTCCTGGTCCATCGTGACGGTCGTACGGGGCAAGGACGGGTCCGCCACCGGCGAACCGGCCGAGACGGTCCAGTGGTGGAATTCGTAGCCGCTGCAGGCCTCCGCCGAGATCGGCACAACCTCGTTCAGGTAGTATGTGTACGGGCCGCCGGGCGCCGGGTCGGTCGTGCCCCAGTCGGCGGGAGCAGCCTCCATGGTCAACTCCGCCGTGGCGGTTTCCGAGGTGAATCGGACCGCGTCGGCAATGACCACGCTGGGGTTGGCATCGTTGTGCAAGGTCACGTACCCCCCGCTCCCCGCGTTGAAGCTGAACGTCCCCAGCTCGTACCAGGTCTCCCCGTTGATCTGCTGATTGACCACGATCGGCGTGGAGCCGCTGGCGTGATGGACCGCGAAGGTCGCGTTATCCGCCCGGTTGCCGCCCTGGACGTACCAGATGGAGACGTGATATGCCCCGGCCTCGGGAAGGTCGGGACGCCATTCCGCCTCAGCCGGATCCCCACCAGCACCTGAGGTCTGCGCCCAGTTGTAATACTCCCCATGGGGTTGGCCGTAGGCGCCCGTCTTCCATTCTCCGTACAGGATGCTGAACTCGGGGTCCTCGTTGTCGATGGTGATCATCTGGGCCGCTGCTGCGGCGGTCATCGCGCAGCACACGCCGAGCACGGAGACCCACCGCAGAGTGGTCGCAGTCCGATCGATTCGTTTCACGGCCTTCCCTCCTGGTTCTGCGACCTCGCAGGCGCCCGGAGGCCTGAGCATGAGACCGGCCCCGCGCCCCCGCGGGTAACCAGGGTGCCGCTCCGTCGCGAAAACCATCTTAGCAAACAGCCATCCGACATGACACAGGAAATCGACCGGCGCCGTGCCTAACCGACACTTTAGGATTGCCAGCATGGGCAATCCTGGTCATAATATATGGTATAGTGTCCATATCCTGGAGTGGACGGCGATGGGTGACGCGCGAGGCCGCGTCTCGAGCGACACGGCGCCAGGTAGTTTTTGTGCGCCCTCCGTCGGCTCCGGGGTGGCAGGGAGTGCCCCGGGCGTGTCGAGGGTTACGGTCATCTCAAGGTGCTGCGATGAACAGAACGTCCTTAGAAAGTGTTGAGTGGCGTGAACCGCGCGTGTGTCGCCGAGCATTCACGCTAATCGAACTGCTGGTCGTTGTCGCGATCATCGCTCTATTGGTAGCGATCCTGCTTCCCAGCCTGCAGGCCGCCCGCGAGCAGGCTCGGGCGGCCGGATGCCTGTCCAACCTGCATCACATCGGCCAGGGCATCGTGTTGTACGTCAACGAGAACAAGAGCTTCGTGCCGGGGCCGCTGCACCCGCCGGTCTATCGCAAGACCGGGGACGAAGTCGACCTTGAAGAGCCCTGGGACAAGATGAACGAGGAGACCGCGCGGCCGTGGTTTTTGCTGGCTCGTTTGGCGCCGATGATGATGACCGCCAACGAGCAGTTCTTCGAGTATGTGGACGACCTGGCCACCTGCCCGACCGCCAAGCTCAACAACGAGGACGAAAACTTCATTCCCGATGTTGACGGAAACCCCCACTGGTCCCGTCCGTACAACTACCTAGTGAACACTTGGCGTAACACGAACCCGATGCAGTACTTCGGCTTTGTGAACATCGGCGTGGACTGGGAAGGCTGGGACAATTACTACCGCCAGGGCGACCCGAGCTACCAGCCGCCGAAGAAGCTCGACCGCATCCCCAAGCCCGCCGAAGAGTGGGCGGTCGGCGATGCCTGGTGGGATTACCGGCACGTGTTCGTCAACCCGCAGGAGCAATACAACTACCTGATAGGCACGTGGCAGCAAAATAACTGCCCCGACTGCGATCCTCCGATGTTGCCGAACTCGGATCCGACGGGTGCGTCGCATAACCCGTTGCCCCGCGCTCCGTATCATAAATCCGGCCAGGAAACGAACTTACTGTTCTTCGACGGCCACGGAGGTGTGTTCTACGGGGTCGACAACTGGGCCCTGGAGTTCCCCGCCAACCGCCGTGGGGAAGACGAAGACGGCTAGGCGATCAGCCGGCGGCACTTGCGTGCCCAAGGCTGTCCGGCGAGGCGCCGCCCCGAGCCGGCTTCTTCCCGCAATCCGATGCAAATCCGGCGCGGTGCGTACGGGGTGCCATCAGCCTACCTCCGCCCCATTTTTTCTGGGATTACCGGGCTTATCAGACGAAAAAACGCTTGCAGCCGGCCGGCCGATCGTCTATTTTATACATGCAGGAGTTGCGGGAGAAGCAGGGTCAGTTCCAGATCCTCTTATCTCGTCGAAGACCAAAAACTGTCGATGTTTCCGTTCGTGTTGCGCGCGCGTGCTCCTGCGCGAGCGCAAGCTTATGTCGATCGGAAGGTTCTTTTCTGGGAACTTTTGCATAAGTGCGAGGAGGTGCGGAAGATGAGGCGATTAACGGTATGTGCGGCGGTGCTCATGGCGGCGGCCGTTGCGAAGGCGGATTTCTTCACTGAGGTATGGTCGAACTACGACACCGGGTACGCCATCACGAGTGTCGGCTTCAGCCCGGTCGACGACTGCGTCCCGATCGGGGAGTCGCACAACACCACGCTCACGACACACGCTTTCAGCGAGGTGGATGGTTCCCCGTTGGCGCCAATACCTCCGAAGCTGCCGACCACGGGACTGGTCAGCACCAGCCTGGGCTTCTTCGGCGGGATCCAGGGCTCGGCCAACGGCAAGTACTTCGGCATGATCAGCCTGAGCGCGAACCCGATGCTCGCGGTCTGGGACAACCTGACCGCCACGCCGACCCAGGTCAACTGGAACGGCGGGTTTTCCCGCAACATCTTCGTGGTCGGTGATCGGATCTACTCGACCGGTGCGCTTGACGGCGGCCCGATCGACGTCTGTGAGCCCGATCCCAACACCGGCGATTACAACGTGGTCTACACGATGGGCGGTGGTGCTGGAGAACCCGGCGGCAAAGCCGACGTGACGGCTATGTCCGACGGCTCGTTCGTCTGGGGTGTCGAGGGTCTGAGTGCCGGTGCGTCCGACGCGGTGCACCAGTTCCACTACGACGCCGACAGTGACTCCTACATGTACGACGGCGACATCGATTATCTCGGCCTCGGCCTGGGTCGGTCGGTCGGCGTGGGACTCGACGAGGATGACATGATCATGTTCCTCCTCGACTTCGACAACGACCAGATCCATGGCGTCGGCCTGGGTGACCCCGCCGTCGTCGGCGACGAGGTACTGTACGGGAGTTGGACGGCTGCGGCGGATCTGTGGTACTACGCGGGCGTTCGCGTGGACGGCCCTGCCAATGAGCTGTACTGGGGCGCCCGGAATGCGGTCAACACCAGCACCGGCGACTTCGGCAAGCTGAGCTACGTGCCTGAGCCAGCGTCTCTGGCGCTGCTCGCGCTCGGCGGCCTGGCGCTGTTGCGGCGCCGCTAGACATTCGCGTTTCCCCCCTGTGGGGAAACCGATCTGTACATGGAAGCATGATGGGGCTCCGCTCCACCCGTGCCCTCACATGGTGGGGCGGGCGGAGGGAGCCCCTTTGGATAGGTCCGCCCCGCTGTCCGCGCGGGCACCCGGGGCGGGCAATCGGAACGCCAGCCCCCGGCCCAAACGGGGCCGGAGCCTGGTCAAGACCAGTCAAGCCACCGATGTGCTACGAAGAAACCGAACTCGTCGTTACTGAAGGAGAGAACCATGTTCCGGCGGTGTCTATGTGTGCTGTTAGCCTCGAGCGCTGCTGTGTTGTGGAGCGCTGCGGCACAGGGCCAGTTCGTGAGCCTGATCTCGGATTTTGAGAGCTTCCCGGATTGGTATGAGGAGATCATGTTCCGCCACCCCTCCGTGTCCGGTTCCACGACCGGCCTGGATCCCTTGCAGGGCGACCTGACGTACCTGACCAACGTCACGTACGATCCGTTCTCCGTCGCGCACAGCGGCGTGAACGCGGTGGCCTCCTACTGGGGCTGGCAGGACCCGAGCTACCACACGTCCTGGGTGCGACTGACAACGACGAATGCCGAAGAGATCCCGAATGCGGCCCTGCACCTGGCTGGGAAAGTGCGCTTCTGGGCCGCCGCCGCGGCTTACACCGACACGAGCACGTGGACGCCGGTTGCGGGCGGCAGCCTGTTCATCGGACTGGGCGTACGCGAGACCGGCCAGGGCGTGTATCAGGGCGGTGATGGGGGTGTCGGCGGCGATATCGAATGGGTCGGTCTCGATGACAAGCTGGTCGAGATTCTCGCCGGGCCGGACGGCATCTGCGACAGCACGGCGGATCCGAACAGCGATGATATCCAGGTGAATCCGCCTGGAAGCACGATCGGCCCCGATGGGGTCTGCGTTGACGCCGGTCCTGATAATGCCCTCCAGACGGCGCCCGATCCCAATAGCGACGACACCATCAGCATCACCCCGCACGGCATGTACTCTCTCCCGGCGGACGGGACGATGCGTCTCTACGAGTTCGACCTGCCCGCTCTGGAAGCCTCCGGCAACGTCTTCGCGTTCACGGGCGACGGCACGCTCGGAGCCACCCCCAACAATCGCGGCGCGCTCGAGCACCTGGTGCTGACGAACGACCCGGCGAACGGCGCGGTGGGTGCTTACGTGTTCCTGGTCAACGTCGATGATGTGGAGTTCGAGGCCCCCATCCTCGATCCGCCCGGTATCCAAAGCCAACCCGATCCACCCCGACCGCTGGATGAATCGGTCCACGTGCTATACCTGAAGCCGGACGCGGATCTCGTGGAAGTCTTTCGGCTGGACAACGGCGCCCTGCTCGGAGCGGTCGATCCCACGCAGCCGGAGTTCGACGTCCCGACTACGCCGCTGCCAGCATATGTGAGCCTGGTGGCCCGTCAGACGGTCGGCAGCGACGTGAGCGATGACTCCACGCCGGTGGTGGTGGTCCCGCCGGGCAACGGCCCGTTACGGATCGCGATGGCCATTCGTGAGACCGACGCCTACGACCACGATCTGGGTTGTGGCGGTAATGGCACCGGGTTTGACCCGTCTCAGCCGTCCAACCTCGAGTTCATCGGGGCCTCCGACCAGGACGACGGCTTCGGCATCCCGACCGCCCCGCGCTTCGCTCCGCAGCGCGACTGGTTCGAAATCGTGTTCAACCCGTGCGATGAGCTGTATGGCGTGGCGCCGTTCAGCGGCCAGGGCGAGCTGGACCTGAATGATCCGCCTGATTTCACCAACGGCGTGTGGGAGGGCCTCTACTTCCGCATCGATGAGCTAAGTCCTACTACCGGGCCGTTCATTGTCTATATCGACGACGTGACGGTCTGGGACGACACGGGCGTCATCTGCTTCGTGGACGATTTCGAGAGCTATACGCCGGCTGACTACATCGTCGAGCCCGCCAACGGCAACGGGCTGGCGAACACGGTGGCCGAGGCGACCGACGTGCAGGTGGTGCCACCGGGCAGCTCGGTCGATGTCGGGCAGATCATCGTGGCGCCCGGCGCCGACGGGACTCTGGAAACCGAGCCGGCCGGGGATGATGTGGTCTCCGCGATGCACGCCCGGTTCAACTATCCCGGTGTGGCTGGGACGAGCAACGGTCTGGCGGACGAGCCGGATCGAACCGCGGTCACGGACGAGGAAGCGTTCAGCGGCACGAAGTCGCTGAAGATCGAATGGGCGTTCCTGGAGGCGTCAAACCTGCGCAGCACGCTCCGCCTGACCAGCAACGGCACGGTGGACCCGACCCCGCCGCCCGAGACGTTCATGAATCCTGACTCGGTGATTCCGTTCAGCCTGGACGGCACGCTCTGCGACGGTGAGGGCGACATCTACTACAGCGTCATGATCAAGCTCGCGCCGCCGGCCGTCCCCGCTGATTGCGATGGCGAGGGGGACGTGGACGTGCTCGACTTCAGCTGTTTGCAGCGTTGCGTGGGGGAGAGCCCCGTGTCGGAGGGCTGCGCGACCTTCGACATCGCGCCGAACGGGGCCCCGGACGACGCCATCGATTTCCAGGACTTCGAGTTGTTCTCGTACCTGTTTGTTGGACCTCAACAGTAGTCGGAGAGCTCTCGGGTGTGAACCACGCCCGAACCAGACGGAGGTTTGAAAATGAGATACGCTAGCTTGTGTGTGACGCTGTTGGCCTTGGCACTCGCCGGCTCCGCGACCGCCCAGACCGTCACCCTGACGCTTGATTCAGCGCAAGACGGTCAGGTGGTGGCCGGCGGCGCGACGATCGAATGGTCGATCATCTTCGGCGTGTCGCCGGGAGACAACGAGGGTCTGGCCCTGCTTGCCGTCGACCTGCAGCAGGGCGCCGGGAACCCGGCGTCCCTCGACATCCCCCCGGCCAACGGGGTCCCGGCCGAGATGACCAACTTCAGCCGCCCGGACGGCGTCAGCAACCCCGGCGAGACCGATCCGACTACCGGCTACATCGGCGTGCAGCGCGGCGAAGCGGGCGCGATGAATCTGGTGCAGGTCGGCGGTGGACAGAACACCTTCGGCGAGGCCATGCCAGCGGGCTCGGGCATCGCTGAGAATGCCAACGTCATCGGCGGCGTCGGCCAAAGCGGTCCGGTCGTGCTCGCCGCCGGCTCGTTCGACGCACCGGCCACCTGCGGGACGTACACGTTCTCGCTCGCCAACGCGGCGGCCAATGTGTTGGAGGAGCGCAACGACCCGCCCGCTCATTCGACCGTGATCGAGGCCACGACCGATCTGACCGCGGGCAGCATCAGCGTCATCGTCACGCTGCCGGGCGACCTCGATCTGGACGGCGACGTCGATCTGAGCGACCTGGCGCAACTGCTGGGGAACTACGGCGAGACCGGGATGACCTACACGGACGGCGACATCGACGGCGATGGTGACGTCGATCTGAGCGACTTGGCAGCGCTGCTGGGCAATTACGGCGATTCTTGTTGACCAGTCACGGCCGGTGGGAGGGCGAAGCTCCGGCTGAGCAGTGGTTGTGAGGCTGTTTCCGAGAGGGAGGGAGATGGCACGGCACGCTCCGCTTCGTCCGTTACCGAGACGGAGCGGAGCGTATTATATGTTATTGCGGTGTTCGGCGGTGAGTTAAGCCGCTGACTTTGGCGGGAAAACGAATAAACGCCGGCGCGGGCTGGGCCGCGGTCGGCGTCATCAGTGAACCTGGAGGAAAAACCAATGTTCCGCTTCGCACGAATCGTTTCGCTCGGTGCCGTGGTCGGCATGCTCTGGCCGATCGCGGCTAGGGCGCAGTTTCCCTCAGAGCTCGTGGGCTTCAACGGGCCGCCGATCGATGATCCGGCCACATCGCAGGAGATGTTCCGGATCCCGGAGTGGTCGGGCTCGACCACCGATTACGTGGTGCACAACGAGACCGGGTACGAGAATAACGCCGCCTTTCGCGCCGCCGGCTTGCAGACCGAAGGAGCCGCGGCCATGCAAGTGTTTTTCTACTGGGTCGACCCGAGCGACCCTGATCCGTGGGTCCGGCTGACGACCTTCGACGGTCCGGAGCGGCCCAATCCCTCGCTGCACACCGAGGGGAAGGTGCGCTTCAAAATCACAAACCGCAGCGAGCTGGTCAACGGTGAGATCGGCATCTGCCTCGGCATCCGCGAGACTGGTGTCGAGGTTCCCCAGATGGCCAACGGTGGTACCGCCGGCGACATCGAATGGGTCGGCGTGGACACCACGCCGAACGGCATCACGGCCGGCCCCGACGGGATCGTCGACACCGAGGCTAACCCGCTGAGCGACGACGTACAGGAGTACCCGGTGGGTTACGACATCATCAACGACCCCAACGAACCGCTGCCGACGGGTACGGCCGTCGTCTCTCCGGGGCTCAACGGAATACTCGAGACGGCTCCGGTACCGGACGATGAGGTGCGCTTCGGCTATTTCATCGCGGCCAACGGCGGCCGCAGGCCGATCCCGGCGATCACGCTGCCGACGGCACCGATGGCGTACGAGCTGGAGTGGAATCTCTCGACCGGCGTGGTGACGCTTGACGGCTCGCCTGTGACGGGCGGAATCGCCGGCTTCACCGGCGATGGCGATTTGAACGTCACCCCGCCCCGCGGTGTGCTCGAGCACATTGCGTTCACCAATCTGCCGGACGACCCGGCCGTGCTGATCGACCTGGCGATCGACGAGCTGCAGTTCGAGGCACCCGAGGCCGATCCGGTCCTGCCGCCCACCGTCGTCTGGCCGATCATTGCCGATGACGAGGAGGTGACGGTTACGGATCTGCAGATCGGTGTCGAGATGGTGACGCTCTTCGTGAACGACGGTTTCCTGCAAATGCAGTCCGTGACCACGCCTGACGACGTGGTGTTCACGATCGACCCGGCGGTGACCGGCGACGTGTATACGGCCACGCAGACCGTGGGCGGCGTAACCAGCGAGCCCTCCACGGGCGTGGAGGTACTGCCCGAGCCGCCGCCGTACACGTTCTCGCTGCTGATCGACGAGAACGGCGACGGGGGCTGTGACACCTACTGGGAGTGGGTCGGGGTAACCGATGTAGAGATCCTGGGCGGAAAGTGGGCTCCACAGGGCCAACCCGTCTTCACCAGCGACGGCGTCTGGCAGACCATCGACGTCCCGCTGGACGACGACGGTCTGGTGATCGCGGGGTCCGGCGGCAACGGCACGCTGGATCCGTCACCGACCGGCTTCTACACGATTGACAGCATCTGGTTCACGCTTGCCGAGGAGGGAGCGCTCGGACCGTGGGAGGTTTACATCGACTCCGTACAGGTTATCGACGAGTTCGGCCAGCCGGGCGAAGTCATCCTGGATATGGAAGATGGGGTTAACCGCCTCGGGCGGGCGCGCGGGCAAAGCCCGGACGAGCTCAATCTAATCTCGTCGGCGCTCTCAACGCTGGCTTCCTACGACGGGGCCACCAGTCACCGGCTGGAGTGGGCGTACGACGGTGTGCCACTCGAATCGATCGGGATGCTGCAGCGCGTGGGGTACACCTGTGGGACCAGTGCCCTTATTCCAGACAGCTCGACGGCGATCCGGTTCCAACTGGTGCTCCGCGCTCAGCCGACTGCACCCGACATCGACCTCCCGGAGGTTGTTGCCCCGATCGTCGTCGGCACTCAGGACACGGTGCGCATCCTCAATCATGCCGATGCGACGTCGGTTCAACTGTACCTCAACGGCGAGCCCGAGGGTGACGCTGCAACCCCGAGCGGCACCGAGACCGACTTCGGCGGATTGTCGCTGGAACCGGGTGACTCGATCTCGGCCACGCAGACGCTGCCCGCGGGCACCAGTGATCTGGCGTATCCGCGCGCCGTTTTGGACGCTCCACCGCCGCCGACTGTCGTGGCCCCGATTTTTCCGGGGGACGTGACGGTGACGGTCACGGATCTGCTCATCGTTCCCCATGCCACCGCCGAATACGTCATCGTGTACGCTGACGGCGTTTGGGTGGGGTTCGAGTACGCCGGGACGGACACCGTTACTGTCAACATAACGGAGGTCCCGGAGCTGGAGGAGGGGCAGGAGATCACCGCCACGCAGTACGTCAACGGGGTCGAGAGCGCTCACTCGGATGCGGTTGTGGTCGGGATTCCGGGGCCGACGCTGTACCGGGCTCCGGCCGAGGGCGACACCATCGTCAGGGTTCTGGACGTCCATCCGGACGCCTCCTTGTTGACCGTCTGGGTTAACGGCGGCGAGAGCAGCTTCGAGGCCATCCCGGGCGGAGCTACCACGGTGGACGTGCCGGTGAGCGGCTTGGTCATGGGCGATACCGTGACCGCCTGGATGATCGTGGACGGCAATCTGAGCGGCCAGTCTGATTACGAAATCGTCACCACGAACGCGTCCACTGAGATCGTCTGTGACGACTTCGAGTACGAGCAGGCCGACTACGAGGCCGCCTGGGGCACCGTCGGCACCTACCTGCGTCTGGAGCTGGTGGACACCAACAACGCTACCCCGGGCGGGCAGAAGTGCCTGTATGCCCCGGAGGGGGATAGCCGGGTCGACGTTCAGATCGCCGCGTTGATCCCGACCGAGACCGAGCCGATGGTTCTGAATTTCGACGTCTACGACACGGTCGGCGTCGGAAACACCGCCGTGCAGTTCGTCCAGCTCACCGGCGACTTGGATTCCGGGGACTGGTTCCTTCTGGAACCCGGCATTCTCGGCTGGGCCAACACCGACAACGTGCACTACGACCTGCGGATACACGGCAACGGCGGGATGGACTGGGTCGACCTCGACGAGTTCGACGCGCCCGACCGCTCGGTCGGCTGGCACAACATCACCGTCGTACACAAGGGCAATCGCATCGATGCGTACGTCGACGGGCTGCTCGCGCTCAAGAATTCTCCCATGACCGATCCGACCACCTACGAGTTCGCCCGCATCGGCGCGGCCCCGTACAGCGAGGGCACCGCCTACTTCGACGACTACTGCGTCGAGGTCGGCCCGGTGCGCTTCGGCGAGGTGCCGCCCCACCCGGCCATCGCGGCCCCGATCGAGGATGGCGATCAGGTCGTTACCGTCACCG
Source organism: uncultured Planctomycetales bacterium (assembly GCA_964508075.1). GTDB lineage: Bacteria > Planctomycetota > Phycisphaerae > UBA1845 > Fen-1342 > JALSRY01. Next base: position 6,145 of record CAZDTB010000022.1, on the reverse strand, counting down.
GTGCCCGCGACGACGCCACCCTCGTCGAAATCCGCGACGAGGGCGCCAACGTGATCGGAACCTACGCGGGTGTGATGGATCCCGCCGGCGTCGATGTTCCGCTGGTCCGCCCGCTCGTGCACCTCGAGTCGATCACGGCCGAGATGACCACCCCCCTCTGGGGAGTCACCTCGTCGTCGGCGCTCGAGGTCGGCAAGGGCAATGGCGACGTCTTGATCTGCATCGGTGTCCGCGAGACCGACGATGCCGGTCCGCTCGGTTCTGAGGGCAGTTCCACCGGCGACATCGAATGGATCGGGGCCGGCAGCGTGGTCGACGACGCCCCGCAGGGTGTCGCCATCAGCGTGTCGGATTCGTGGCAAACGCTCGTCTTCGATCCGGTCGCCGGACCGGTCACCGGCTTTACCGGTGACGGCACCATCGACGTCGCACGCGGTACGCTCGAGCACCTGGCGGTGGCGGTCAACGCCGCCTCGCCGGACCGCAGCACGGGTGCGTACGAGATATATGTCGACAACGTGGTGAACGTCGAGGCTGATGGCGGGCTCGATTTCGTGATCGCGGACTTCGAGGGCTTCGAGGTCGGCACCGAAGTCCTGTTCCAGGAGCCGACTAACTCCGGGACCACCTACATGCATCTGGCTCCGCTGCCAAGCGCCAGTGAAGTATCCGACGCCACCGGCAACCCGGGCCAGTCCGAGCTGCTGGTGTGGTTCTGGGTCAGCACCGACGCGCAGCGCTGGGCCCGCATCACCACCAACGGCGCCATCGAGCTGCCGAGCCCGATCATCGACCTGACCAAGCCCATCCGAATGGACGTGCTGCTGCTCGCAACCGCCGGCGGTTGCCCGAACCCCGGCGACTCCGGCAACTACTGCACTGCCGACATCGACGGCAGTGGCGACTGCGTGGTCGGTCTGGGCGATCTGGCGCAACTGCTCGGCAACTACGGCACCACCAGTGGTGCCGAGCACGACGACGGTGACCTCGACGGCGACGGGGATGTCGACCTGTCCGACCTGGCCGCGTTGCTGGGTCAGTACGGCGACGACTGCAACTAGTCTGTGAGGCGCGGCGCTCGTCGGCAGACTCTACCGACGATGTGCCGGGCTTAACCGGCGCGCTGTGTGTGCTGACATCGTCAGTGTGCGCAGCGTGCTTGCTTATGGCGCAGGTCACCAGGCGATCCTGTCCGAGCCCTGAGCCTAAGCGAGGAGCCCGACCCCGGTCACGGTTCGACACGCGCCCACGCGCAACTGTATCAACGCGTAATCGCGTGTGACGACGCCGAGTCAAAGAGCTATACTCCACCCAGCGCAAATACGACCCACAGCTTGACCAGCAGCAGCGCGAACTGTACTGGAGGGCGCTTCGTACCCCGCCCGCGAGTCCAATGCCGCAAGCTACTGGCTGGACAGAACCGCGACCGTAAGGGAGCGGAAAAGAGCAG
>CAZDTB010000022.1:0-4685 GCA_964508075.1 uncultured Planctomycetales bacterium | reverse complement strand
CGCACTCGCCGCGTGGCTGTTGCTCACGGTGCCGACCGTCGCGCAGCCGCCGAGCACGCAGCCGACACAGACGGTGCGGCAGGCCGCCGAAATCGCCCGCCGGTGGGTCGCGCAGCCCACCCGCGAGGAACGAATCAACGCGTTCTCACCAGCGGCGGACATCCGCTATCGCGTGTACACGGATCCGAAACCGCTCCGAGTGTGGATCGCCCGGATCGACCTGACCACCCCCGGCCTGCGCTTCGCGCTCACCGAACCCGCGGAATTCACGGACCAGGACGGTCGATTCGAGACGCGCTGCGCCGATACGCTCGAGTTCGCCATGCAGCGCGGCATACAGCTCGCCGTCAACACCAGCGCGTTCGACCCGTTTCGGCAGCGGGCGGGTATGCCCATGAACGTGGTTGGGCTGGCGGCGACTCGCGGGCAGTTGTACTCGGAGGCCGACGAACGCTTCGGAGCGCTCTACATCTCGCGCGACGGCCGGATTGCCTTGAAAGCTCCGCCGCTGCCCGCGGACAATCTCTGGCACGTCGTGCCGGGTTTCCGGATGTTGGTCGACGACGGCCGGATCGCCGTCTCGCAGAAGGCGCACAACACGAAATTCGGCGGCGTCAACCCGCGCACCGCGGCCGGCGTCGACCAGAAGGGCCGCATGCTCTGGCTGATCGTCGTGGACGGGCGGCAGCCCGGCGTCAGCGCGGGCATCACGCTGGTCGAGCTGGCCTGCCTGTTTCAATCGCTCGGCGTGTGGGACGCGCTCAACCTCGACGGCGGCGGGTCAACCACGCTCGTGCTCGAGAACGCCGATCACACCTATAGCGTGGTCAACACACCCGTCGGGCGTGGTAAGCCCAACACTCTCCGACAGGTCGCGAACAACCTCGGCTTGTACCTGCCCGGGAAAGGGCTGGCCCAGCAGAACCGCGACCGTGAGGGAGCGCCCACCACCTTGCGCGACACCGTCATTCGTCTGGCGTCGTCCCGTCGCGGCGGCGGCTACACGCTCACGGCCGGCGGGGTCTCCAAAGACATCACATACGCCGGCGACGTCATCCTGCATGCTTCCGGCGAAGGCACCTATTGCTGCGGCGCCACGCTCGAAGCGTTCCTCGATGCCTACTGCGGGCTAAACCACGGCTGTGACGCTTCGGAAGCCAGCGGCAACTGGTTTCAGCAGTGGCCCAGGGACCAGTTCATCGCTCTCTACAAAGGCTGGTATGGCACCGAAGACTCACCGACCAACCCACTGCTGCCCGAAGAGATTCGCCCCACGATCCGCGAAAAGCAGGTCTACCACGTGCTGTCGTGGACTTCTCTGGCATCGCCGGTGGAGAATCACCGGCTACTACAACGAGGCGACTTCGTCGAGTTCTGGCGCAAGAGCGGCACTGGTCACTCAGTTATCTTCTGGGGCCGCGATCGTGACGACGACGGCCGCGAGCGCCTCTGGTATTGGTCCAGCCAGAACAAGCCGCGGTACGCCTACCCACTGGAGCCCGGCGGCGAACCCGTGGCGCTGCCCGGCTACGGCATCAACTGGGAATACATCGGCGATGAGATCGACCCGGCGCGCATCTATGGCGTGAGCCCGATCGACTCCATACAGTAGTAGCCAGCACGGCGATTGGAGCGCAATGTGATACACAGCTACGCCAGAGGTGCAACGTGCTTATGCCTCGCGACCATTCTGGTCGCCGCCGGATGTCGGGGCACGCGGCACCCAGCCGAGCTAAAGTCAGACGCGACCGCGCCATCGGTAACCGACGAGCTTGCCGCGCGACCGCTGTACACCTTCGGCGAGTCGGACCTGGATCGCTATCTCGCTGTTGTCCGCGAGTCTGAAACGGAACTGACCGAGCGTGTCATTCACCTCGGGCGCCAGAACATTGGCCAGCCCTACGAGATCTTCCTGCTGGGTGAGTTTCCATACGAATTTCACGATCCGGACCCGATCTACTGCCTGAGCAAGAGCGACTGTCTGACGTTTTGCGAACACATGTACTCCATGGCACTCAGTCACGACTGGTGGGGCTTTCTGAGCGCGCTGCAGCGCATCCGCTATCGCGACGGCATCATCGGAATGGTGACGCGCAATCACTACACCATCGCCGACTGGAACCGCAACAACGCGTTCCTGTTCGAGGACATGACCGCGAAACTCGGTGACGGCGAGGCTAATGTGCCACTGCACCAAGTCTGCCGCCGGGCGAAGTTCTTCAAACAGTTCGGAATTGGCCAGGACGTTCCCGACGAGCCGATCGATGATCAGTATGTCCCCAAGGAAAGCGTACCGGACATTCTTCACGAACTACGCAACGGCGACTTCGTCAACATCATTCGTGGCAATGACGAGTCGCAGTACTGCGGCCACACTGGGTTAATCACCATCGGCGATGACGGCACGCTCAACTTCCTGCACTCGGCCCGACCGGCCGTACGCGAGCAGCCGCTGCTTGGATACATAAACACGAATCGTGGCTGCCTCGGCATCAAGATCCTGCGTCTCCGAACTGATGCGGAAGAGATCATGACATTGGCACTCGCATCATCGTCGGGGGCAACCGAGGTGAGCGAGGAGACGCTGAGTGCGAGACTGGCCGCGACGCCGTTGCTGTCCACCGGAGTGCCGCCGAGCTACGCCGAAGACTGGGTCCACGCCATGCAACTGCAATCCTACCGTTTGACGTACGACACGCCGCTCGACCCTGACCTGCAGGCAGAGCTCGAAGCTTTCGACCGGAGTGTCGGCGACGAGCTCGGCATCCCGCCGGCCGAGCGTGCCTTCGGCGTGCTCGACCTGGCCGACTTTCGCGTGGCGATGATCCAGCCGGACGCGATGTTCTATGCCGCCAGCGTTCCGAAGATCTGCATCGTAATGGCTTACTTCGACACGCACCCCGAGGCGCTCACCGACCTCGATCCGGACGTCGAACGTGAACTGCAACTCGTCATCAAGCGCTCCGACAACGAGCTCGCCGCCAAGTACAGCCAGCTCGTCGGCCTCGACAAGATCCAGGAGATGCTTCAGTCCAGGCGGTATGGCTTCTACGATGAGGAGCACGGCGGGTTCTGGTGCGGGAAGCACTACGGCATCGCCCAGCCGCGCATGGGCGATCCCGTACACGACCACTCGCACGCCGCCACGGTGCGGCAGTGCTTGCGTTACTACCTCATGCTCGAACAGGGCCGACTGGTCAGCGCGGCTGCCTGTGCAAAGCTGAAGCAGATCTTCGCCGCCCCGCGGCTCGAGTTCCACAACGACCGCTTCGTCCGCGGCCTGAACGGACGCGATGTGACCATCATCCGCAAGAGCGGGCTGTGGGAGGATTGGCACCTGGACACCGCCCGCGTCCAGCACGGCGAGCGCGTCTATCTGCTCGCCGGGATGGTTCGCCACCCGAAGGGCGAAGAATACCTCGCCGAGATGGCGGCCGCCGTGGACGAAGTGCTCTGCGGTTCGCCGCAGCGCGTGCCCTCGCCGCACCAGCTTGTCATGCACACCGCCGCGGACGATTTTGCCGACGGCGCGTTTACGGATGCAGCGCTTGCCGAAGACGGCCGCGGCATCGTTCTGCACTGTCCGGCTGGCGGCGAAGGCCCCGTGTACGAATCGGCGGTCATAGAGCCCGGCCAGAAGTTCAACGAGGCGGTCGTCTCGTGGAACGTGGATACGCCGCTTGGCACCGGCTTCTGTGTGGAGGTGCGCGTCGGCCGGCGTTTCTACGACTTTTGGTCGCCCTGGTTGTACATCGACGGCTGGGGCGAGACGCTGCCGGAAGGTGAGCGTGTAACGAGTTTCGAGGAAGGCCGGCTCGACGTCGACTACTTCCGCTCCGACCAGCGCTTCGACCGCATCCAGTACCGGATCCGCGCTGCCAACGACGGCGACCAACCCGCCGACCTGCACGTGCGGCGCGTCGCCGTCTGCGTTAACGATCTGACAGGCATTCCACCTGCGATGATGCGGGGTACCACTCCTCTGCGAGCAGTGCCACCCGCGGAAGCGTGGCGGCGGCGTCTGCCCGTCCCGTTTCGCACGCAGGCGACCGAGAACCAGAAGATGGCCGGGCAGAATTGCAGCCCAACTTCCGTCGCCATGATGCTCGAATATCGTGGCGTGAACGAGACGAACGAGGACGTCGCCGAGACCTGCTACGACCCCGTGCACGAGATCTATGGCAACTGGCCGCGCGCCATCCAGGCCGCGTACACGTATGGCGTGCCCGGATATCTGGACTGCTTCTCGGACTGGGACGAGATCAAGAACATGATCGCCGCCGGCCAGCCGCTGGTCATGTCGATCCGCGCTCAGAAGGAAGGTGAGCTGACCGGCGCCTATTACGACGCGATCGGCGGCCACCTGCTCGTGCTGGTCGGCTTCGAGGACGATGACCACATAGCGGTCAACGACCCCGCCTATCGCGATCCCGGCAAGGGCCAGCGAACGTACCTGCGCGAGGACCTCGAAAACGTGTGGATGCGCGCTCGCGGCGGTTTGGCCTACGTACTGTTGCCGCGCGAGTAAAGCGGGTATAGCTAACCCGGATTATTCACCGCTGAGAGCGCGGAGATCGCAGAGAGTTGTTGAGTATAGATTTGCAGGAGGATACGCAGATTCAGCCTGTTTCAGGCCATTAGCCGGCGCAGACAGCGAGCCACAGAGACCATCTCTGCGTGCTCCG
>CAZDTB010000021.1:0-20490 GCA_964508075.1 uncultured Planctomycetales bacterium | reverse complement strand
GGTTGTCGCTCAAGCCCGGCTTCCCGCGCTGCGCAGCCTGCAACGGCGAGTTGAATCCGGTGGCCCGCGCCGACGTCGCCGACGTCGTCCCGGCCCGCAGCCTGATCTGGGTACGGGAGTTCTACCGCTGCCGGCGCTGCGACCACGTTTTTTGGGAAGGCTCGCATTGGCGGCGGATCGGCCCGGAGCGTGCCGCGTTGGAGCGGCAATCCGTTGATGGTAAACACGTTAGGACTCTGCGAGACGGGTAGATGGGCCAAGGCGCCTCGGCAGCGACATCTCCGCGCGAGGACGCGGCTGCGATTTCGCTTGACTTCGCCGGCCACCGTCAGGCAGAATGTCAGCGCCTCTACAACACTATGAAGGGGTGCGGATGAAGCCGAACACAATATATTGTGCTGATGCGCTCGAACTGTTGCCCAAGTGGCACCCCGGCTGCGTCGACCTTGTCTTCGCCGACCCGCCTTACAACATCGGCTTCGTCTACGACAAGTACCACGACGACTTGCCGGACGACCAATACGTCTCGTGGTGTCGCGACTGGATGGCCGAGTGCCAGCGCGTGCTCACCGAGACCGGGTCGTTTTACATCGCGATCGGCGACGACTTCGCGGCCCAGTTGCGCATGGTTGGCAAGGAGCTCGGGCTGCACCTGCGCAACTGGATCGTCTGGCGCTACACATTCGGGCAGAACATGAAGAGCAAGTTCTCCCGGGCACACACGCACATTCTCTACTTCAGCAAGCATCCGAACGAATTCACGTTCAACGATCAGCTGCTGCGTTTCCCGAGCGCCCGGCACACCGAATATCAGGACCTGCGGGCCAACCCGCGCGGGCGGCTGCCGGACGACGTCTGGGACGAATTCCCGCGGGTCTGCGGGACATTCAAGGAGCGCGACGGCTTTCACGGCTGCCAGATGCCCGAGGCCCTGCTGATGCGAATCGTCATGGCCAGCAGCAATCCGGGCGACGTGGTGCTCGACCCGCTGGCCGGCACCGGGACCACGCTCGCCGCCGCAAAACGCCTCGGCCGCAAGTACGTCGGCATCGACATTTCGCCCGAATACGTCGAACGTACCCGGGCGCGCCTCCGGAAGATCCGCGATGAGAGCAAAGCCCGGCTGTTCGACGACGCATGGCCGGAGCTGCACGTCGATTTCCTCATGCAGCTTTACCGCGAGACCAAGGTCACGCTGGAAAATCTGTTGCCGAACGACGTGGCCCTACAAGTGATCGCGACGTCGCTGAGCGCCCGATCCGGGACGGCGTACAGCGCTGCGGACGTCCGTGATCAACTCGAACGGTTGGCCGCCGGGAACCGCCTGCCGAAGCTGCCCAACGACACACGCTTCGTGCGTCGCAACCACGTGAAGAACGAGGGGAAGCGATATAAGCGCGAGGTCTTCCGCTACCACGGCAGAAAGGCAGATGGTGTCGCGACGCCCCAGCGCTCCCTGCCGATCTCGTAACCGGTCCAGCTCTCGCCGATTCCTGCCGATAAGTGCGTCATCCGGGGGCGGTCTGCATTCTCAGCCGGGTGTTCTTCCCGGTTGCGTTTTCGCGGCCATCCGAAATAATGACGTGTGTAGGCTCCGGAAGGTAGGTTGCTCATGGCAGACTACGATGATATCGGCGAGCGCGACGGGCTGAGCCGCTCGCGCCGGGTCGAAGCGTGGCTGGAATACGGCGGCTGGGTGGTAATCCTCGCTACGGTCGTGTGGGGGATTGCGGCCCTCGTGGAAATCACTCAGGCGGAAGAGACTTCCGCGCGGGACGTGGTGGCTGTGTTGGTGAAGATGTTCGGCGGCGTGTGGGGCGGCGTGGCCTTGTGGGGGCTGGGAATCGTGCTCCGCCGGCTGGTGGCCATTCAGCGTGCCAACGAGCAGGCGGCAGCAGCATACCGCGAGTTCTCGGCCGGACGTCCCCGGGCGGCGGCCGACCGTTCCGTCGGCAGCTCCGACGAGCTTGACGAGCTGGTCGTGCTGACGCGTGAAGTCCGCGACATTTCGCTGCTGAACGAGGAGCAGCGCTCGTTGCGTTTGCAGGCTCAGGGCAAGGCGGTGCTGAGCCTGCTGCAGCGCGAGGTGCCCGTGCTGCTGCGCGAGCATAACTGGATCGAAGCCCGCAACCGCGTGCAGGAGGCCCGCGAGCGCTTCCCGAGTTTCTCCGAGTGGGACGCGCTCGAAAAGCAGATCGAGCAGATGCGGGCTCAGGTGGAAGCGCGCGACATCGAGGCGGCCGAGCGACAAGTCGATGACCTGACTTCGCTCGGCGCGTGGGATCGCGTCGCGGAGGTCATGAACGAGCTGCTCGAACGCCATCCGGACGCGCCCCGCGCGAACGAGCTGGCCCAGCGGCTGCGTGCCCAGCGTAACCAGGCCGAGGCCGAGCAACGCACCCGGCTGATGGCCCGGGCTCAGGAGGCCAGCAACAATCGCGAGTGGAAGGCGGCGCTGACGGCGGCTACGTCGCTGATCCAGCGCTACCCGAAGTCGCCCGAAGCCCAGGCCCTGCGCATGCAGTTGCCTACGCTGCAGGAGAACGCCGAGATCCAGACCCGCCAGCAGATGGAAACCGAGATTCGCGACCTGATCAAGGAACACCGCTTCGACGAGGCATTGCACGTCGCCCATGAGCTGCTCGAGCGGTACCCCGAGTCGCCGCAGGCCGGCGTGCTGCGTGATAAGCTCCCGCGGCTGGAAGAGAAGGCTGCCGCAATGGGGCCGCGGTACTAGAGCCGTTTCAGAAGGCACCTGGCGTCCAGCGGGAGGGCCAGCCAAAAGCGGAATATCGATAGGAGGTGACTGGCCCGGGGGGCGCGGGGGGTGGGGTTGGCTCCGGCCGGGCCGCGGCTCGCTCGCTCGCCACCCCCGCCCACCTGCCGGGTTATGCGCCCTCTGCCGGTAGGCCGCTGGTGATCTCGACGACTTCGAGCTCACATTCGCGGTTGTCGATCGTCAGCGCCTTCCGGTCGCCGATCCGCAAGCCCATCAGTTCCTGGCTGACCGGGGCCTGGTAATTGTAGATGCCGTTTTCGACGTCGGTGTCGAACGATCCCAGGAAGGTCATGACCCGCGTGGAGTTGTCGGCCGGGTCGCGGAGCGTGACGCGCGAGCCGATGCCGACGTGGTTGGTCGGGACCCGGTAGGCTTCAATCGTGTCGGCCAGCCCGAGGTCGCGGTTCATCTGTGCCAGCCGGGCCCGCAGGAAGTCGCGTTCTTCCAGGGCGAATTTGTATTCGGAGTTCTCGCTCAAATCGCCGTGCGAGGCGGCCTCGCCGATGTGCTTGGCGTTCTCACGCATCGTCACGTTGACTAGGTGATCGCGCCGCTCGGTCATGCGTTGGATGCCAGCGGCGGTGTTCCAGAGCACATCCGGATCCTCCCACGGCTCGAGCCGGCGCCGCCGCACGGCGAGGATCTCCGGGTGGACCTCGTGCAACATGCCCAGCAGCTTCAGACGGGCGTTATTGCCGACGCCTTCGAGCCGTTCCAACTGGGTTCGCAGCGTCACCGCGCGGTCGGCCGTGACCCGCCGCAGGCACGCGCCCGCGCGTGCGTAGCCGCGCAGCGTGATCGCGGTGCGCATCCGGCTGCGAAAGCGCTTGGTCACTTCGAGCCCGGGGTCGAGCGTGCGGCCGAGCGCACTCAGCGTCTGGACGATCGTGGCGAACAGGTCATCGTCAGCCGGCAGACGCAATCCGGTTTGGTCTTTCGGCCCCTTCCACAGCCAGTAGATGATCTCGGGATAGTCCACTGGGTCGGCCAGGGCCGTGTCGATGTGCATCTGGACCAGCTCGACGACCTCCGCCTCGCGCGCCAGCGCAACCAGCCGGTCGAGCAGCGGAGCGGCGGCCTGCGGCACAAGCTCGGCCGCACACAGGGCCACGTCGTCCGGCCGGGCGGCTGCCAGAGCCGTGAGCGCGCGGCTCCACAGCGTCTCGTTTTCCAGGCCCGCGATCAGGGTAGCCGGGTCTGCGCTGCTCCGAAGCATCTCAACGACGAGCTCTTTCGCATCCTCCTGGCCCAATCCGTCGGCGAGCTCGTCGATTCGTTCGCTCACCAGGACACAAGCCAGGGCCTCAGACGGCCGCGGATCCTTGATCGACTCCCGACGCCTGTCGAGGTGCGCTCGGCAGCGCGCCAACAGACCGACGTGGGGCTCTGCTTTGTGCATCTTCTTTTCGCGCAGGTAGCCCTCGAGCGTCGCGAGCCATTCCCCCGGCCCGCCCTGTGACTCGAACGTCTCCCAGGTCGCGTCCTCGAGCGTCCAGACCTGTTGCGTGTAGCGCAGCCGGACCGGGGCACGCCCCTCGATAATGACGTGCGGGCAGCGCTGCAATTCCGCCCGCGCCTTCGTCCACCACTTCGACCACTCTTTGGCCGGGAGATGCCTCGGGACTAGTTCGCTCTTGAGCACGTCCTGGCTGATCGCTTCGCCGTGCGCGTGGATCAGACCGACGACGACCGCGACGGGATCGGAGTCCAGCAGTTCCATCAGGCTTTCGGGCTTCAGCGCCCGCAGCACGCGAAAATCGTCCGGTGCAACCCGCTCGTACTCGCGGGAAAGCTCCAGCGGCGTGATCGTCTTGGGACGCTGCGGATGCCGCAACGTGACCAGCCCGTGCTCGATGTCGACGTCGAGCACCTCGAGCACGGCGTCCTCGGTCCGGCTGATCAGCGGGTCACCCGGCTTGAGCGTCAGGCACACATCGATCAGCCGGATTGCGTTGCGGGCGGGTCGTCCGGCGGACAGCCCGGATATCTCGAGCAGGGCCTCGAAGCCGGGCGTGTCCCCGTGCACCTGGCGGTATAGCGCCACCATCTGTTCGCGTAGCGCGTCATTCTTCGGATCACCCAGCAGCCCGATGCGGGCGATCTTCAGGGCCGCGGCGGGGTCGGTCCCCGGATCCACGTTTTCGAGCACCATCTGCCCGAGCGTGGCGACGCGCTCGGCCCGTGATTGCCGTTCGAGCTCCTCGAACGGCGGCACCAGGTCCGCCAGCCGCAGGCTCTCATTCTCCAGGGCTTCCAGGCACAGGGTCTCAAACGCGTCGAGGTCCTCATCTCTGACGAGTTGCAACAGTCTTGATGCCGGCATGGAGCTCCCTGTCAATCCGCCCAGAAGTTCTGCACCGGCCGCCATATGCTCTGGTCGGCGCCGCCTATTCCTTCTTCTCTTGCTCGTCTTTCATACGTTCTCGCGCGCGTTTCTTGGCCTGGAGCAGACGCGAGGTGAAGTCGGCCTCGCTCGTCTGCACCTTCTTCTTCGTCGGGCGCGCGACCACCGGCCTCTCCAACTCCGACGCGCCGTCCAGGGCCTCGCTCAGTTGCTCGGTCACTTTCGAGTCGGGTAGCGTCGGCTCGTAGCGGGCCGAGCGGTCCGGCGCTGGGCCGGCTTCCGTCGCCTGGTCGCGCAGGTCGTCGCGCACCTGGGCGTGGGTCCCCTTCAACGTGGAGAGGACCGCGGCGCTGGCTTCCGCTGGCTGGCGCTTGCCGGCCATCTCACCGATGAGGCGGCGCAGCTTGCGGGCGAGCTCGATCGGGTTGATCGCGATCCGCCGAACCGCCACGTCCAACAGGAACAGCAGCAGCATCCAGCGGATCAGGTACTCCCAGACTGGCCGGCGAGCCTCAGCTCGTGGCAGGCTGGCGGTGTCGAACGCGGCGGCGGCCTCAGCGGGGGTCAGCACCCGTCCGCCGGTGCGCTCCGCAATCTCGCCGAGCAGGGCTTCGTTCGTCGCGAGCTCGCGATACTCCGGCGAGAACGCGACCGACAGGCCGGTTTGCAGCGTACCGGCGATGGCGTCCGTGCCGCTGCCCAGGCGGTACGAGAAGCTGGCCACATAGCTGCCCGTCGCCCGGGCGTCGAACTCGCCTTCATACACCCCCGGGCCGGTCTGCGTCAACTGCAACGGTTCCGACTCGTGGTTCGGCTTGACCAGCGTGCCGGCGATGTTCATGAAGTTGATTGCCGAGGCATTCTTGTCCAGCGCGTCGATCCGGATCTTCCCTTTGCCGCCTTGCGTCGAGGTGGTGACCTCGAAGGCGGCGGCGGCCGGCTGACGCGAGCACCAGCGCACGATCTGGGCCCAGAACGGGCCGAACTTGGGCCAGTTGGCCCACCGGCTCCCCCAGCGCGTCCACATCCCGCTGGTGAATGCCACCGTCTTGCCGAGGCCCACCTGCCAATGCGCCAGCACCGGGTCGGCCTCCTCCTGGGCCTGACGAACCAGCGGGACCTGGGCCAGCGGCTTGGCGGTTGTGACCACATAGCCGCCCAGCTCCGGGATCGGCTCGCCCACCAACTGCGACACCGTCGTCGGCAGGGCGCTGACCAGCCGCGGCGTGAAGGGATTCTCGTTGATCAGGCTTCGCCGAACGACCTGCGATTCCTTGATGAAAATCTGGGGGAGTTTGCTGTAGTCCTGGGTGGTGTAGTAGCGCCCGCCGGTTTGCTTGGCCATGCGCTGGGCCTTGCCAACGTCGATCGGGTGACCGCCCCAGCCGATCGCGACGGTCGAGCAGGTGATGTTGTTCGCCTTCATTTTGTTGATCAGGTCGCCGCGCGGCGGGGCGGGATCGAAGTCGGAGATGACGATCATGTGCTTGGCGGCCACCGCCCCGCCCAGATCGGCCAGCTCGTCCACGCCCGGGCGCATCACGGCGTCGAGGTCGGGCATGTCGCCCATGCTCATTTTCTTGATGCGCTGGATAATGCGGGTCTTGTCGCCGACTGGTTGGAGCGGGACGTCCCAGTATTTCTGGTCGGCGCTCTGCCAGTTGTAGGAGAGCACGCCGACCAGGTCGCGGCTGGAGAGCGTTTTGACGGCCGCGATGGCCACGCGCTCGCCCCAGTAATTGCCTTGGGGGATCTCGCAGGCATGCATCACCAGCACGAGCGCGCCTCTGGGAATCTGACGCTTGCTCTTGACGTCGAAGCTGACGGGCATGACGTCTTCGATCGGCGTGTCCATCCAGCCCCCGGCCCCGAACGACTCATCACCGCCGATCATGATCAGCCCGCCGCCGAGATCGCGCACGTAGACGGCCAATCCTTGCCGCTCCTCCGGCGTCAGCTTGTCCGCCGAGACGTTCGACAGAATCACCCCCGAGTATTCCAGCAGGCGCACCTGGTCGAGCGGGTTTTCGCCGACGACCTCCAGATTGCAGACCAGGCGCTCGCGGTCGAGCGCTTCGGCAAGCAGCCGGGCTGATTCCCAGTTGCCTTCGGTCTCGTCGTCGCCGCCGGTCGTGAGGATCAGAATCCGCCCCTGACCAGAAACCACCGTGAACGCGCGGCCCTCGTTGTTGCCGGGGATGGTGTCGTCGGCCGCGTCGTCGGGTTCGAAGGTGGCCTTGAAGCGGTGCGCGCCGGCGGCGCGGAGCGGGACGGGAACCGTCAGCCGATTCGGTCCCGGATCGAGCACGACGGCGTGCCCGGCGCCGGGGGTGGCGGAATCGAGATCGACCAGGTGTTCGTTGTGGTACAGCAGGATCTTGCCGCTGACGGGGTGGTCGGCCTGCGACCGCAGCAACAGTTGCAGATTGACGGTTTCCTCGGTCTTGGCGGTGGGCGGGGCGGACATGCGCTCGAAGACGACCTCGTCGCCGTGACGGTAGTGGATCGGCACGACATCGATCGGGACGCCGGCCGCGGCGTATTGGTCGGCCTCCTCCAGCGCCGCCCCGACGTTCTCGTTCCCGTCGGAGAGGATGACCAGCCGGCGGGCGGCCTCGTCCGTGAACAGTGCCAGCCCCATCCGCATCGCCGCCGCCAGATTGGTCTGGTCCGCGTCGATCGGCTCGCTGATCTGCGCGATTGCCAGGTCGCCCATCGGGAGCTGCTCGACCGCGGCTTTGCCGTCGAAGGCGATCACGCCCAGACGGTCATTGGCTTCGCGTCTATGCTCGCTGGCGTTTTGCAAGAAACTGAATTCGTCGAGTTGCCGCGGACGCGGGACGCTTTTCGAGCGATCCACGAGGAAAACGACCGAAAGGTCGTCGGTCTTGCGGGTGTGCTCAGCCCCGGCCAGGGCCAGCACCATGCTCGCCACCACCAGGCAGCGAATCCCGATCGCGATCCAGCGCCGGATCGGCCCGAGCCCCGCCAGCGAGCGAATCGAGAATGCCACCAGCAGGGGCAACAACGCCAGCAGCACCAGGTACCCGGGTGAGGCGAAGCGCACGAAAGCAAGGCAAGCGCAGAGGCTCATGGCACCTGATTATCGCAGAGTATCACGCGAATGAAAGCGTCAACTGGCAGGGTGATCAGGTGTTCACGGAGCCCCTTGGCGCCACTCGGCTCCGCCAAGTTACAACCCTGGCAGCCTATTGCTTCGCTGGCTGGTACCACGTCCGGCCCGGCAATCCGGCCACCACCTGGACGCGGTTGTTGCCCGAATCGATGATGAGCACGCGGTCGTCGTCACCCACCGCCAAGGCCCAGGGGTAGGCCAGTTGTCCGGGGCGGCGGCCGGCGCCCCCCCAGGTTCCCAAGCTCCGCCCGGCTGGGTCGAACCGCTGGACGCGGTTGTTGCCGTACTCGCAGACCGCCAGCGTCCCGTCGGAGAGCAGGTCGAGGCTGTATGGAAACCACAACTGGCCGATCTCATGCCCTGCTCGACCAAACGCCCCGAGAAACCGACCATCCGCATCAAAGTGACCGATGCGATGGTTGCACGCGTCGGCGACCCAAAGCGTGGCGTCCGGCGCGATCAGCAGGGCCTGCGGACGCTCCAGGCTCGCCTCACCGGCGTCCCGGCCGCCGAAGCTGAACAAGTACTGTCGCTGGGGCGAGAACTTGCTGATCCGATCGTTGCCGCCGTATTCGGAGACGTAGATGAACCCCCGGCGATCGACGGCGACGTCGGTGGGCAGGCGGAACTGCCCCGGCCCTTCGCCGAAGCTGCCGAACGTTCCCAGACACTCGCCGTCGGGCGAGAAGAACATCACCCGCGCGTAGTGCGTGTCCGCGGCGTAGACCGTGCCATCCGGCGCGATGCCGAGGCCGGTCGGCTTTCCGGCGTCGATTTCGGGCATGCGCCAAGCGCGCACGAACTCGCCGGTTTGCGTCAAGGCCTGGATGCGACCAGCCTTATCGACGACGTAGAGCAAACCGTCATCGTTGATCGCCGCTGCTCGTGGGTAGTTGAATTCGCCCGGTCCCATGCCGGTGCGGCCGAACAGCAGCAGGGGTGGAAGCGTTCCCGGGATGGCGGCGGGTCGACAGCCGGGCACCGCGCTTGCGCTCAGTGCGATTGTCAGGGCCAGGCTTGGCCGGCGTCTCACGGCGCACGCGCTGGTTGACCCGCGGCGGGGAAGGCCTCGATCGCCCCCTGGATGGCCGCCAGCAGTTGCTCGGCCGTGATTTCGCCGGAGAGACGTGCCAGCACGCGGTCGTTGGGGTCGAGGATGGCCACGCCGGGTGGGCCCGCGATATCCCAATCGCTTGCCAAGCGGCGATCGGCGTAAGCATCGAGCACGGCGCAGTAGAACGGGCCGTCAGGCCGGAGGGCTTCGAGCACTTCCGGACTCTTCAGCACGTCTTCCTCGAAGCCGGTGCAGGCGATGACCGCCCAGTGCCGGAAGTAGACGAAGGTCAGCTTCTGGTCACGCTGGGCGTCGGCGTAAACCGGCTCGAACATCAGGCCGCGCCAGTGGATTCCCGCCGAACAACCGTCGATCAATGTTCCCAGCAAGCCGAGCATCAGACCGGCTGCCAACCCGTACCCGCGGTGCGTTGAGCATTCACGCGCTTTGGCAGCCTTGAGCTGGGGAGTGTCAGGCATATTCCTGGTCGGCTAAGCCGCTCTCTCCACGAGACAATCTGGCGGCGTTTGCATCCCCGGCGGCTCGGAGGCACAATCGTACACGCTTACGAGGACGCGTGATTCTATCGGGTGACGGAACCGCCGCCAAGTTGGTCGGCTGCCTCCCGTGGGACGGAGCGGCTGCCCGTCAAGTACGGTGCGAAATGGCGCGGATCGAACCGGTGCAGGCTGGCGAGTGCGAGAACGTGCTCGCGCGGGTGCTGGCGCCGTTGGGAGGCCCGGCGTTGGCGTCGGCGACGCACGTCCGGTCCTTTGCCGACTACATCGAGACCTGCGCGCTGGAGTGGGCCGCCTGGCGCTGTCGGCGGCATGGCCGTGAGACGGCCTGTCTCTTCATTCTGCTTCTGCCCGGCCGGACCGCGATCGCGATGTTTCCCGCGCCGCGAGCGCAGAGCACCGAAGCGGAGGATCAGCGGCGGCTCTTGGCCGCCGCTTTGGAACAACTGACGGATCGCCG
The DNA here is from genome assembly GCA_964508075.1 of uncultured Planctomycetales bacterium. GTDB lineage: Bacteria > Planctomycetota > Phycisphaerae > UBA1845 > Fen-1342 > JALSRY01. Next base: position 10,199 of record CAZDTB010000021.1, on the reverse strand, counting down.
GCTGCATTACGTCCAGGCGCTGGTCGAGCCGGAAGCCGGCGACAAGCGAGAAGTGCTGCAAGCGAATGGCTTTGCGCACCTGACGCAGCTGATCTACCTGCGGCGCAATGCGGCGTCGTCTGGCTTCCGTGGCGCTGGTGATCGCGAGGTGACCTGGATCGCCTACGACCGCCAGCGCCACGACGAATTCGCGCAGATGTTGCTGGCGACGTACGAGGGCAGCCGGGATTGCCCCGAACTGACCGGCTTGCGTCCGATCGACGCGGTGATCGCGTCGCACCAGGCCGCCGGCGAGTTCGACCCCGCCTTATGGGAGCTGGCAGGCATCGCCGGCGAGCACGCCGGCTGCCTGCTGCTGTCGCGGCTGACCCACGGACCGTTGATGGAAGTGGTTTACCTGGGGGTGGCGCCGGCGTGGCGCGGGCGCGGAGTCGGGAAGCTGCTGGTGCGGCGTGCGCTGGAACAGTGTCGGCGAGTCGGGGCGCGCGAGTTGACCGCGGTTGTTGATTGCCGCAACGACCCTGCGCGTCAACTGTATGCGCACTTTGAGTTTAAGCCGACCGCGACCCGTGAGGCGTACATCTACCAGTGGTGAGCGTGGTGCCGAGCGATGCGCAAAGTGGCAAATAGCCCTTGTTTTCAAGGGTTTTGCGCATAGATTGTGGATAAGTCGTGCAGCGATTTTTTTTTCGGCCGCTCAACGCTTAGCATTACTAGGGTTACGTTTCGGCGCGCGATTTTTCGCCAACTTCGCCGTTGCAGCCGACGCGTGGGAGTGTTATATTCCCTACACGCTCGTGAGAGAGGAACGGGTTTCCGGCGTTCTCCCACAAATGATCAGGCAGCTCACTCGGCGATAACCGTCTCGCCCTTAAGGGGTGTGTGCGTGGACGTGTCGACACTGGAGAAGATCTCCCATCTTCGCGACTTCGTCGCGGATCGGATCGGGCCAACACGCTATCGTACCTGGTTCAGTGACACGGCGGAGTTCCGCTTGAACCACGACAGTCTCGACGTCATGGTCAGCAACAGCTTCGTCGGGAACTGGATCGCCGCGAATTACATGGATGACCTGGTAGCCTCGGTCCAGGAAGTCCTGGGCGCCGAGGCGCAGATCGACGTGCGCATCGTGCAGACGACGACGGCGGACGTCGGTGTGATGCGCTGCCCGCAGCCTGCTACCGCGGTGCAGCCGCCGGCGCGTCGCTTTCGCGAGGGGCGTGCCAGGTTGCGGGGGCGACTGGACGATTTCGTCGTCGGGCCATCGAACCGGCTGGCCTACGCCGCCGCCCGGCAGATGGTTCACGACCCGGGCAAGGCGTTCAAGCTGCTGGTGGTGCACGGGGGCTGCGGGCTGGGCAAGACGCATCTGCTCCAGGGGATCTGCAACGGGCTGGTACGCGGGCATCCGACGCTCGAGTGGCGTTACATCTCGGGCGAGCAGTTTACGAACGAGTTCATATACGCAGTCAAGTCGGGACACGTCGACCTGTTCCGGGCCCGCTTCCGGAACGTCGACGTGCTGGTGATCGACGACATCCACTTTCTCGCCAACAAAAAGGCTACCCAGGAGGAATTCCTGCACACCTTCGACGCGATCGACGCGTGTGGCAAGGCGGTGGTGCTCTCCTCCGACCGGCACCCGCGCGGGATCGGGACGCTGCCCGAGCCGCTAGTCAACCGGCTGATCGCCGGCATGGTGGTCGAAATCGACCCGCCCGACTTCGAGATCCGCCGCGAGATCCTGTGCCGCCGCGCCGCCAGCATGAACTGCGAGATCCCGGACGAGGTGTTCGACCTGGTTGCCGAGCGGATCGCCCGCAACGTGCGCGAGCTGGAAGGGGCGCTCTGCAAGCTGGTCGCGCTGGCGTCGTTGACCCAGGGGCCCATCACGCTCGAGCTGGCCCGGACCACCCTCGACGACCACATCGTGCACACCTGCCAGACCCCGAATGCCGACAACATCATTCGTTTGGCGGGCAACCGTTTCGGGGTCACCCGCGAGCAGATTTTCTCCAAGAGCCGCGACCGCACGATCAGCCTGGCCCGGGCGGCGGCGATGTACCTGGTTCGCAAGCACACGCTGATGAGCTTCCCGGAGATTGGCCGCGCCATGGGAAATAAGAACCACTCCACGGTTCTGATGGCGACGCAACGAATCGAGAGACTCCTGCAGCAGAGCGCCACGGTTGCCTGGAAGACCGCCAACGGAACACACGAAGCGTTGCTGGGCGGGCTGTTGGAGGGTCTGGAGCAGGAACTGTTCCCGCCCCGTCCGTGACCCACACCGTCCGGGGATGGGATTCGCGGCGGCGGCATGGAAGCCGCCGCTTCTTTCGACCGGTCGGCCCTGTTGCCACGGCACATCGGCTGTCCCCCTACAAACCTCCGCCGCCAGCGCATATACTACTTAGTAGTGGGAGTTGGTGAGGCCCCAAGTCGTGACGACTCGCTGAAAGGGGTGCATCGGTGAGGGTCCGCAAGTACTGGCGGCGCCGGCGGCGTCTGAAACCGCTGGCGGGGCTGCGACAGGCAGTTCAACGTTTGGCCGCGACCAAGCGGAATCTCGGTGATCTGCCAGCGCCCGATGCCCGCGAGAACACCCTCCGGGCTTCCCTTCAGTAATGTTGCCACGTGGGCCGCTGTTGTTCGTTCGTGAGGTGATATAGGTAGCGCAGAGTATGCCCAGCCTGGTCGTTTACAATCCTGACGGCACACGGCGAACCACCGTCCAAATGACGAACCGGCCGATCAAGATCGGGCGGGCCGACACCTGTGACATCGTGCTGCGCGACGATGCCGAAGTCTCGCGCGAGCATGCCGAAGTCTCGATCGACGAGCAGGGCCGTGTCGCGGTGATCGATAAGAGCTCGAAGAACGGCACACGCGTCGACGAGGGGGTGGTCTTCCGCGACACCAGGCGCATCGCCTCGCACTCGTTGCGGATCGGCGAGCACCTCATCCAGGTGCTCGGTGCGCCGCCGCCGCCCTCCGCGCCGGAACCCCCCGTCATGTTTGCGCCCGACGAGCACACCCCCTCGTCCGATACCCAGTTCTTTCCGAGCAGCCGCGGGCTGGATCTCAACCAGCAACGGCTCTCGCTGCTGATTCAGTTGACCGAGCGCATCGGGGGCGTCTTCGAGCGCAAGCAGTTGCTCGAGCAGGCCCTCGACGCCTGCTGCGAGGCGCTCGGCTTCGAACGCGGGCTGATCGCCCTCAAGACGCAGCGCGGCGACACCGAACTGCCCGTCACTCGCAACGTCGAGCGCGACGAAACCGGGGCTTTCAAGGTCAGCCGCACGCTGATCAACCGCGCCCTGGTCGAAGGCGAGCGCGCAATCGTCAACAATCCCGCCACCGACCTCGTCGGCGGCAACCTCAGCGACAGTCTGGTTCGCTTTCCGATCTGCTCGGCCCTGTGCGTCCCGATCCTCTACCGCAACGAGATCCTCGGGGTTCTGTACGGCGATCGGATCACGCAGGCGTCGACCTATCAGCCGGGCGATGTCGACTTTCTCGCCGCCATTGCCCAGCAGGTGGGCAACGGGTTGGCGAATCTGCGCCTGTTTCAGGAGCATGTGCGCTCGCAACACGTCTACGCCGAACTGGAGCAGGCCCGCGTAATTCAGCGTCGGTTGCTGCCGGCGGCGCCGCTGCGAATCGGTCAGGTCACGATTGAGGGCTACAATCAGGCCTCGTCGGCGGTCAGCGGTGATTACTTTGACTACTTCGATTTGGAGGACGGCCGGGTCGGGTTCATCATCGCCGACGTGACCGGTCACGGTCTACCGGCCGCCCTGATGATGGCCAATCTGCAATCGGCGATTCGCGTCGCGCTCTCGGCCGACATCGCCGTCCCCGAGTTGGCCGCGCGCGTCAACAAGCTGATTTGCCGCAACACGGCCTCGCACGTGTTCATCACCGCGATCCTGGGAACGATCGACAGCCGCTCCGGCCTGGTCGAGTACGTCGGGGCGGGTCATCCGTGCCCGGCACTGCTCGGAGGCCCGGCCATCACCATACCCGAGAACAAGAACTCCCTCCCGCTGGGCGTTAACCGAGATGAGACCTACGAAGTCATGCGGATCGAGCCCAACGACCAGATCTCCGCGATCCTGTTCTATACCGACGGGCTGGTCGAGGCGACCGGGCGCGACGGCCGGATCCTTGGCTTCGAGCCGATCGCCAACGCTCTCGCGAAACTCTCCAGTTTCCAACCCGCCGCAGTCATTCGCGAGGCCCGCGAGGTGGTCCGGCATCATCTCGGCGGTCTGGCGAACATGGACGACATGACCCTGCTCGCCCTTAGCATGCGTTAGCCACCCATTGATAGACGGGGCCGCAACGCGCGCTTGCACAATCTGACCCGCGGGTAGCGATTCGGTGGGCACACCACGCACCGTTCAACCACATGCGATGACGCTGTCGGCCGGGACAGCAGCCGCGCACGACGGGGTGGCCGCGTCGGTTGGCGTGCCGGCGCCTTGTTGAACGAAACCAAACCGATCTGATGAGTAGAAGCGGCCGAGCGACTGCACGACGCTGCGGCACCAGTCGTAGGCCGTCCGCGTGTCTCCGAGTCGCGTTGCCAACTCGATGGCCCGCTCGTGCGACAGGCACAGCGTCCACGGGTTGACCTGTTCGGTGACCTGGTATTCGCGGCCGGGCGCCACCACCGACGGCTCGTGCCCGTTCTCGGCGCGATAGAAGGTGGCCTTGCCGATGGCGGGCTCGGTTACGAAGCGCGTGGCATGGGCGTAATCCGTAAGGTAGTGCGGGCCATAGTAGTCGGCCGGGTTCAGCAGCGCGACGTGGCCCGGCTCGCAGGCTTTCAGGGCGGCCTGGATCAGCGGGCCCCACGACGCGTCCGGCCGCGTGGTCACCTGCACGCTGGTGTTCGAGTTCGTGATTCGATCGATCTGCGCGAACGCCGCCGGGTGCGGCCCACACAGCATCAGTCGTTTGCCCTCGTATTCCTGGCGCCGGTAGTTCTCCCACGCGGCCAAAACCTGCTCGGGCGTTTCGGCCGGGGCGAGCATGGTTATCCGCGGCGGCCCGATCCGCGGACGCTCAAGCCCGATCGAATCGAGCACGGTCTGCAGCCGGTGCGTGTAGGTATGTTCGGCGAACACCTTGCGCTGACCGCGCAGCGCGAGGCGCTCGCGGAATTCGTCGTCGCCGAGCAAGCGCTCGAGATGCTTGCGCGTGGTTGCTTCGTCCGTACTCATCAGGACCAGGTCGGGCCCCAGCAGTTCCTCGATCCCCTCCGAGTAGGAACTGATGACCGGGGTCCCGCAGGCGAGCAACTCGAAGACCCGCCGCGCGAACATCGTGGGCGAGCTCGCGACACTGTTGATATTGAGAAAGACCTTGTAGCGCTTGTACGCCGTCAGCATCTGGGCGTACGAGATACCGCCGCGCAACACCGGCTGATAGATCTTCGGCCACTGATAGTTCTTGTTGTTGCTGTGCGCCATGCGGTCGAAGATGTGCAAGCCGAAATCCAGGGCCGGGCGCAGGATGGCGGGGGCTGCATCCTGGCGCTGGAAGTGACGATGGTGGTACCAGGTTCCCGCGAAACAGACCGACCCGCTGCGCGGGCCCGTCAACAGCGGATTGTTGAGCCGCGGCTGCGCGGCGAACGGCAAGGCGAAAATCCGGCTATGGCCGACGTGGCGACGATAGTCGTCAATGCAATTGGCGTCCGAGGTGAACACGAAATCGAACAACCGCGCCGCATCGATGAAGAACTCGAAGTTCGGCGGGTCCTCCTTGTTGTAGAATACCGTCGGGATGGCGCGCTGCCGGCACCAGGCGACCACGTCGGGCATCGCATAGTATGAGACCTCGTCCGGCCGCTGCCCGAGATCGCGCAACTGAAAATGCCACTGGTTGTCGATCCCCTTCCACGTCGATTCGATCAGCAGCAGGTCCGGCCGCCAATCTTCCAGCACCTCCCGCCAGTTGTCCGGCGTAAACGTGCGCAAGTTCGCCTCGTACTGCCAGGCGCGCCAGGAGAACTCGTCGGTCACGCTGGCGACGCGCAGATCCGGGCGCACGATCTGCTCGCGCGGCGCGCTCGCGAACAAGGGTGTCAGCGTCGCAACGGGCTCGAACTCCACGACGGGCGCAGTGGGCGAAGCCACAGAAACGGCGTCGTCACCGGTACCGTCGCCGTGGTCCTCAGTGTCGCGGTCGGTGGTCCTCGAGCCTGGTTCGGCGCCGGCGCCGTCCGCCGCCGTCGGGCGCGGTTGCAGCAACTTCTCGGCGGCGCGCGCTTCGGCGGCGCGCATCTTCCGTTGCCGGAGACCATCGAAAAACAAACGCATGATGCGGAACGGGAGCTTCAGCGTATCACGGGACGGTCGCACCGCACGGACCAGGGCGTCGCCCAGCCGGTAGCGCACCTCTCCCTCGCGCAGCTTCAGCTCGGCCTTGTAGAACTCGACCTGCTCCCTGAGCCGGTCGGCCTGCGCGAGCGCCCGGCGCCGCTCCTGACGCTCGGTCTGCAACGAGCGCTGCAGCGTGGTTGCGTTGACGTGCTCTTGCTGACGGGCCTGCTCCGCCGCTTGCCGGCGCTCCCGGGCGTCGGCCAGATTCCTGCGGAGCGACTCACGGTGATGCTCAGCGTCGCGTTGCAGCCGCCGTAACCGGTCGACTTGGTCCCGTGCGGCGGCCAGGTTCTCACGCGTCGTGGCCAGGCGCTGATTCAGCCGGTCGACCTTCGCCTCGACGTGCGCCAACTCGCGCGACCGCTTGCCGGTGGCGTGCGCGCGTTCACGGCGCTCCAGGACCTCCCGGCACTGCCGCTGCCACTGGCGCAGCTTGGCCGGCTCCGGCGCCTGCGGGGTCTGCCCGCTCGGCGGCTTGACGGCCGCCGCACACAGGTAGCCATCGGCGATCAGGTCCACCTCCACGACGGAGAACCGTTCCCCCAGCAGCTCGAGCAGCGAGCTCAAGTAGAAGCTGCGTTTGTGATCGTGGTAGGGGTGGTAGCCGTAGGGCACACTCAGCACCAGCCGGCCGCCATCGCGCAACCACTGGCTGACGCGCTCCAGCAGACCGCTCGGGCTTCGCAGGTGTTCGAGCACTTCCCCCAGAACCACCGCGTCAAAGCCCGCGGCCTCGAATTCCGTCGTGAATGCGTCGCCGAGCACGAATTGCACGCGCTCGCGCACCTGGGGCGCCTCTTCCTTCAGGGCTTGCCGGGCCACCGCGAGCGGTTCCGGCTCGATATCGAGCCCGATGACCTCGCACCCTTCCCGTGCCAGGATCAGGGTCGACACGCCCTGGCTGCACCCGACGTCCAGGACACGCCGGCCGGTCACCCGTTCGCAAAGCCAATGAATGCGGTCGCGGCACGCCGCCTGCGTCTCGGCGCTGTGGATCCGTCCGTAATAGACGTCGGCAACCCGGTCGTTATTCGCCATGACTTTCCTCACCCGAACGGCGGGCCCGCGGTACGCCTGCACGCCGGACCCTTCTGCGTCCAGTAGCGCGCGACGGCAGGAGAGCCGGACGAACTCAGATCATCCCGGCCGTGGCAATGATATCGGCGCCGTCAGGCTCCGCCAAGCCTGCGCGACGCTGCGGCTCCGGGCGGTTCGAGAAACGCCAAGTAGGACATGTAGTACGGTCCCAGTGAAGATGCGTGGAGGTAGCAGGGTCGGCAATCGAGTCGCCACACGCGGGGGTGGTTCACGAGGTAGCGATCCACAGGCCAGCTGTAGGACGCCGTGGTTGAGGGGCAGACACTCCCGCGTTTGTGGTCGAAATGCCGCACGACCTTGCCCTCCACCGGCAGCGTGACCTCCAGGAAGAAGGCGTTGCGCGCGGCCACGCGGAGCAGTTCGGTGCACACCGGCCGGATGCTGGGGATGTGATCCAGAACCGAGACGGTGAAGACCAGATCGAACTCGCCGTCCGCGAAGTCGGCCAGCGTCCGCTCGTTGCCGCAGCGTAGGTCCAACCCGTTTTGCTCGCGGCCGGCCTGCACCGCAGCAGCGTTGATATCCAGCCCGACGAGTCTCAGGCCGGGCACCTGCTCGCGAATCGCCACCAGGTTTCGGCCGACATGGCAGCCGAATTCGAGCACGCTCCGCGGCTGCAGGTCGTGGACCATCTCGGCTATCACCGTTGCCCACGGTTTGTGCTCCAGGTAGAACGGCGAGACGTGCTGACTCCAGTACCGTTTGGCGTGCGTGTCCTCGTCGGGCAACAGGTCCGCCGGCGGGACGATCTCGAAACCCTGGTCCGCGAGCTCTTGCGGCGTCGTCGGCAAGGGGGGAAACAGCAGGTCCCGTCCATCGCGTAGCAGGTTCCAACGGTGCCAGGCGACGCGTTCCGTCAGGAAGCGCAGATTCTCCGAGCCAACCAGCACTTTGAATTCGTCGGGCAGGTCGAGCTGCACCAAGACGGCCCGCGCCACGGACGGATCAACAGCCGGGAAATCAGAACCCAGCAGGATTCGGTCGGGATGCGCGCCAATCGCCCGCTCGATGTACTGGGGGAAAAACACGGCACTCGTGATGAGGTACAGGTTGGGATAGCGGTCTAGCCAATCGATGCACGCCTTGTAGCGGCTGCGGTCCAGCGGGTAACCGCCGAAGTGCGACAACAGAACCGGGAAGGTCCAGCGGCCGAGCACGTGGCTCTCGAGCCATTCCAGGTCGGCCATACAACTGACATGCCACATGGTCAGGAGTTGTCGCCGTTCCACCCACTGCAGCACGTCCGGACTGGGGCGCTCGGGCACGTTCAGGTGGGTTTTCAGACCGTAGAGCAGACCCCTCTGCCACAGCAACTCCAACTGGAGCACTCGGAACTGATCATCAGTTTCTCGCGGGCGCCGCGGCTCCCGCACGCGGATGAGTGGGAAAACGCAACCCGGCAGCTCCTTCGTTAACGGGCTGATCTGATCGAACGAGTCGAGTCGGCGGCTTGACCCATAGGTGGTCACCAGCACGCGACTGATTCGGTGCTGCCGTAAGAGTGTCCGAAACGCTTCGCGATCGATATCGGGCAGCAAGTCATCGTCCGCGCGGCAGACACCCATGTGCATGTGCGCGTCGCCATGCGCTTCGACCGGGAGCGTCTCAGGTTGCCAGATGTCGATATGATCCACAACTAGCGGGGGCTCGCCGGTTGGGACCTGCACGCTGATGCGCAGGCGTTCGGGGGCGAACGCGATCAACTCGTGCAGCGCGCTGGTTTGCCTCTCGCCGCGCCACACCGACAAGACGGCTTCAGTCTGCGCGCCGTACGGCCGGGCAATGCGCAGACAGACTGCCGTCCCCGCGCCGTCGTCCACTTCCCTGCTGAAGCACTTGCTGTCTCGAACGACGCGGCCGTCCCCCGGAATCTGCAATTCGTACCGCTTTCCGTGGCCTTCCAGGGTCAGGGTGACGGTCCCCGCGCCGGCCGACTCCGGCGCCAGTCGCACAGTGCACTGCGTTTCCCGGTCGAGGGGGACCACGCGCGACAGGGCCTGCCGCGGGTCACTGGCGCCAGGTTGCGCGATCAGTTGATCGGCGCGGATGTGGTACAAGCCCCAGCGCGTGGTTTCCCACGGGCCCGCCGGCCAATCCGCGCCGTGGTCCGCTTGCGCCAGGCAAACCCGGCTGGACAGGTGGGTGTTCTTGCTGGCGGCACTAAAGAAATAGACCCGCCGATCCGCGCGGCGCCAGGCATCGCGCGTTATGAACATCGATTCGATGCGGTGGTCTCCGGTCGTTGTGCAGATTACCGGGTTGACGTCGAGCTGGCGCCAGTGGCAAGCGTCGTCGCTCTCAGCCAACGCCAACTGGAACGTGCCCGAGTCGTCGGCGGCGTTAAAACCGAGGACGAAATGCCCGTCCGCGATCTCCAGACATTTCGGATTGGCGACATGCCGACCACCCCAGGGAATGTCGCCTGGGTGCAGGATCGGCTCGCGCTGCGTCGGGCGCCAGGCGAAACCGTCGTCTGACTCTGCCTGGCATATCGACCAGCCGTGCTCTTGGATCCAGCCTTCGCAGTGCATGAGCCAGCGGCCGGTCGAGGTCTGGATCACGTCGGCCAGTGCCAGGTATTTCAGCCCGGGGTACTCCTCGACCGCCAAGATACGTTCCGGCTGCTTTTTCCAATGGATGCCGTCGTCGCTGTGGGCGATGCCGATCCCGGGCCAGCCGCCGGCGAGCGAGCGCCCGCTGAAGTACATG
>CAZDTB010000020.1:0-20529 GCA_964508075.1 uncultured Planctomycetales bacterium | reverse complement strand
TCTGGGGCGTCCAGTGTTTTGACCCTCCCCTTGGCCCCTCCCTACGAGGGAGGGAGGTATTGTTAGGCGCCCTAAGTACTCCAGCAGGCCTGACGCGCAGCGGTCGTCATTCGCAGACCGTTCCGTAGTTGCCCAGGAGCATGGCGAGATCGCTCAGGTTCACACAGGCGCTGCCGTCCAGATCGGCGGCGGAGTCATAGTGCTCGTCACCCTGACACGTGCCATAAGCCCCGAGCAACCGGGCCAGGTCCGCCAGGTCAACGTCATTATCGCCATCAAGATCGCCGACACAATCATCCTCACACTCGTCCGGGATTCCGTTCCCATTGTCGTCGGTGGAGCGACCGGCGGCGATGTCGCACTCGTCGAGGATCCCGTTCTCGTTGCAGTCCAGGTCGGGATCGGCGGCGAGCTCGTCTGGATCGTGGATGCCGTTGCCGTTGCAGTCCTCGAAGGCCTGGTCGCGGCGAAGAGTCGGATCGCCGTTGAGAATCAGCCCGTACCACCAGCCGATGTTCTGAGCGTAGTGGGGTTCCAGCGAGACCCACCAATCCTGGTAGGCCTGACCGAAGGAGTTGCCCTCGCCAAACGAGCTGGCGAACAGCTCGGGAACGGTCATGCTGCCGCTGCGGCTGGAAGCGACACAGCCGAGGCCGTACGTCGTATTCAGGATGTATGAAGCGGAAAGGTAATCGCTCTCGGTGATCCGACCCGACACGCACGCAAAGAGATTGTAGAAGAAGGCCTGCGGGTCGAGATCCTGGATGTCCTGTGCCGAACAGGGCTCGTCATGCCAGTAGACCGATTCGTAATGGCTGGCCAGCGCAACTGGGCAACCGTTCCCGAAGAAGTAGTCCCACGTTCCGTAAGTGGCGGCGTCGCCTTCACTCGGCGTGACGTTTGCCTCGTCGCCGAGATAGTCTCGACTCAGCCGCGTCGCGTTGCTGGAGTTTTCATAAAGGCCGTTCATAAGCCACAGGCCCATGTAAAAGCTGTGCAGCCCGACCGGATCTTCCCCGTGCGTCTCGGGGTTGTCCGTCTGGTAGGTCAGATCGCCGAGCGGTGAGTCGTCCACGGAGGTGAAGCGGGCCGAGAACGCATAGTCGCCGCCAAACGTGCTGATTTTGCACAGCAAGCGGTGCCAACCGGCATCCAGCCAGACGCCGGTCTCGAACTGGTCCGGCTCCCAGAGCTGAAACGTGTCCCGGGTCAGGACGTTTTCGCCATCAAACCACACCTTGATCCCATCGCAACTGCCCAGTTTCAGCTTGGCCGGGCGGGTGTAGGGACTATAGACGTAGACGTGGGCATAGCAGACCGCGTTGGTGGGGTAGCTGCTGAAGTAGTGTCGATCGGGGCCGCTATGGACGGCAACGTGCACATAATGAAAGCCCCGCGCCAGCTCGCTCAGGTAGTTGTCGGTGCGAACCAGATGCCCCCAGTCCCAGCGCACGACGTCTTCATACACGAGGCCCATCGTGTGGAACCAGTAGATCCAGTCGTGATCGATGAACTCCAGCCCGCGGCGTGGCAGCGTCAGCGACCCGCTGCGATACGCGTGGGTCTTCTGCAGATAGCCGTTGATGAGGTTGGCCGGCGTGTCCCAGGACAGCGTCGGGGTGTAGAGGCGGCCCACGTACACTTCGGGAGCGCAGTCCCCGCTGCCCGGCGAGTGCGTGTCCGGGATGCCGTTGCCGTTGCTGTCGCTCCAGTCGCCGTCCACGTCCATGTAGAACAAGTCGCAGGGGAAGGGGTCGCCGGGGATCTCGAACCAGGCGGGCGTGATATCGCCGATGAAGACGATACCCTCGCTGCCGGCCTCATAGCGCGCTCGGACCCAATCGCGAATCTCTTCCTGAGTGCCGCCCGAGATGTCGTCGATGTAGACGGCATAGCCCTCGGCAAGCAGATCGTTCGCGTAGAGCGTCAGGCTGGTCTCGATCTCCGAGCGGACGCCAGACTCGACGAGAATCGAGATCATCGCCGGATCACCGCCGAGCCTCCCGCCAGGTGGAAACAGGGTGAGCGGGTGCCCGCCGAATTCAGCCAGCCGCAAAGGGTTGTTCTCGAGGAAATCTTCGTAGGTGCCGACCGGACCGCCGATCTCGGCCATGCGGCGCAGCATGCCGGTCTCATCGGCGATCCGCCGGAAGTCTTCCCAGCGTTCGTAGGCAGTCGGACTCTGGGCAACTGCCAAGGCGGCGGCCAGCCCCGCCCCGACGACGCAAACGACGAAAAAACGACCGGCATGGACACCCATCATGTGCTCCCGGCACTCCGTCAAGCAATCTCCGCGTGGACCGCTTCTTAGCATCCCCAGCACAACAGGGTGGCACAGGCGTCTCGCCTGTGAGGCCACAGGCGAGACGCCTGTGCCACCCGCATCCTACCCACGGGCACCCTACCCTCCGGCGCCGTAGTTCGCCAACAACGCCGCCAAATCGGAGAGTTCCACGCAACCGTTGCCGTCGAGGTCGGCGACCCCCCGGTAATCCGGATCCCCCGCGCACGCGCCGTACGCCGCCAGCAGTGCCGCGAGATCGCTCAGATCCACCATGCCGTCGCAGTTCAGGTCACCGATCAGAGAACACAGGGCGACATAGTAGACATCCTTGTCCGTTTCTCGCCCGTATTCACCCTCTTCGAAGATCACGTGCACCGTACCGTTTTCGTCCGGCAGGTTCACCGGGTAGCGCACGGTGTCCGCGTCCGTGACGAAGCTCACTTCCGGAATGCTCGTCAGCAGCTCGTCAGATGCCGGCGCCCCGCCCAGATCCAGGTCGCCCCGCAGACGCGTGTAGTACAGGCTGGTGGCGGTGTCGTAGATCGTGCCGAACGTCACGTGCAGATCGCCCCGATTGTCGAGCGAAGCGAACGGATACCAACCCGGGCCCGCGTGGAAAACCGTCTCGCCGACCGCGATCGACCAGTCCGAACGAAGCTTGACGTAGCGGAGCGTCTCAACGTATGTGGACCAGTCCAGCGTGCGCCACACCAGGTGCAGTGAATCATCAGCCCCGACGACCGTCTTGAGCATCGAGTGCTGGATGGCGGGATCGCAGTCGAACAGAACCGTGATGTCCGACCAGGTAATGCCGCCATCGTCGCTGCTGACCGCACAGAGGTCCTCCGTGTCGCGGATCCAGGTCACGATCAGCTTGTCATCACTCGTGACGACCGGTTGCAGGTACCAGTTCCACGGATCGGCCCCGACGGTGATCTGCGTCCAATCGATCACCGTGTTCCCGTTTTCGTCGAACTGCGTGTAAGCAACCTCCCAGCCCGTATCGGCCAGCATCGTATAAAAGGCGTGAACGTGATCGGCGCTGTCGACCACTCCGAAGTGCTGCGTCGTCGCGACGCCCCGCACGAAGTGGTTGTGCCCGTTGGCGTCGGTGAACGCCGGCATTCCGCCGACGCCGAGCCAGTCCAGCCACGTCCCCACCACCTCGCCCGCGGTATCGATCGCGTAGCGGTCATAGTTGGGGATCTGGTGGTTGTACTCCCACAGCCGCACCGCAAAGTGCATCAACCCCACGCTGTCACGCGCGCCGCTGGTGTCCAGGCTCCAGTAGTCGAACCCCGGATAGCTCGCCAACAGCGTGGGTTCTCCTCGCGCAGGCGCGCGCGGCGGCAGGACTTCGGGCACCTGGCCCACTCCCAGGCAGACCATTTGCCCGGTCTGATCAGTCGTGCAGACGTCCCGATCGGGTTGGGGCTGAGCCGACGCGGCAGTCGCGAGCAGGGCTGACGCCGCCAGCAGCAAGTTCAGTTGGCTGAGTTCAGCGATTCCGAGGGTCATGGCTTCGTCACCTCCACACCACTGCTGGGCACGCCGGGTGGGCCCGGCGGCGCCACCGCTCAAGTTTTCATCTCAGGCCTCGAGCATAACAGCTCAACGGCGGCCATGCCAGAGATAATCACGATTTGCAGGCTCATAATACGAAAAACGGGCACAGGCACAGCCACACGGTCGGCATAACCTGGCTATTATTCCTTGGTCCGAGTTATATCCGAGCGGGGCTGAGGGGCCGGCGCAACCTCAGGGGCGTGTTCCGGCAGCGCTCTCGCGCACCCTCTTCGGCACGCTCAACCCCACCAGCACGCAGCGCTCAACCCAATCTCGCCGGGCCAGGCATCCCGCCAACCGAAGCGATCCGACCATGCAGCAATAAACGTACGCGTCGGCCTCCGAGACCCCGTGCAGACGCGCGACCAACCGGGTCATGTCCTGCGTTACCAGTTGAATGCTCTCGTACAGCGGTCCGCGGCTGCCGAGCCCGATAAGCGCGTCCGGCGTTTCGACCAGCGGGCGTGGATGCCGATACCGACGATCAATGCCTATCGTGACGCTGACTTCGGCGGCGGTCTCGCCTCCCTCACCGTACAGCTCACCCTCCCCCTGCATCGAATGTACGTCGCCGAGCACGAGTAACCCGCCTTCGCGGAAGACCGGGAGATACAGTGTGTTGCCCGGCTTGATCTCCGTGAAGTCCATGTTGCCGCCGTGATCGTGGTCCCAGCAGTCCACGGGTGGTTCCGCAGGGGTGGTATAGATGTCGCCGACCATCGGGGCCAGGGGCGCGGACAGCCGCGGCGGAAGCAGGCACTGTCCGCCCTGAATCGGGAAGAGCATCGGCTTCTGCGGGAACTGTTCCACCAACGGGCCACAGCCGTGGGCGTGCGGGATCCCTTCGATCTCAATCTTCGCGATGTGCACCGCCAGCATGTCACCCGGCTGCACGCCGCGGACGAAGATCGGTCCGGTCTCCTCACGCTCGCGGTAGCCGGCCGACCCGTGCGGGTGCAGGTCTTCTTCGCCACGGACGACCGGCGTCATGTGGTTGATCGTCTCGACCAGGATGGTTTCGCCGGGATCGATCGTCAGGGCCGGCTGGTACACGCGGTACCGTTGCTCGTCGGGAATGGTGTGATCGCGCGTCAGTCGCTTCATCGGTCGAGTTCTCGGTCCCGCGCATATCGCACGCTGTAAACGCTGGCTGAGAGCTCCAGCGGCCGGGCCTCCGCCGAGCGGCACACGATCTCGAGCGGCTGGTTGCGCGCGATGCGCGAGCGACTGATCTCACCAACCGCCCAAGAGAGACCACTCCAAACGACCTTGTCATGCTGCACGCGCACCGGCACTTCCGCACTCGACTGCCGCGCTTCGATGCGCAGGATCTCGCTGGCCGGCCGCCCGTCGAACGGGCTGCCGCCGGTCGAGCGATAGGCGATTCCGTCATCAGACTGCGACATGGCGATGCGCAGGTCACCATCCGGCGGCGGGGTAACCGTTGCGCTGATCCGGTTGTGACCGCCGGGCTCAAACGCGGCCGGCAGCGGATCGATACGTTCGGGGATGGTCACGTCCTCTTCCAGGCCCATATCATGCGCGGCGTCGGCGTAGACTCCGGAGCCCACGACACAGATCTGCTCCGGGCCCAGCGTGACCGAACCACCGGCCAACTCCGGCTTATAGCCGGCATCCGCGAAGAGGATCCGGCTTTCGTGCGCAGCCGGCTGCCAACCGTTGACCGGGTCGAGCGGCACGGTCTGGAAGCTCTGTGACGGGTTCGCGACCGTGTACAGTGCCCCCTGATCTGAGCAGGCCACGTAGCCATACGGCTCACACCTACCCGGGATGCCTCCGAACGAGGAGAAGCGCCCGGACGTCTGCAATCGCCGGAACATCGCCTGCGCTTTGGCGAACCAAGCCGCCTGCTCGTCGTCGAGCAAGTCCAGGTTGCCGTAATAGGTGTTTACGAGCCCGCCGCGCGCCAGCGAGAGAATCAACATACCCTTCCAAGCGGCGAGGCCGCGCCGATAGCACGCCGCGGTGCGTCCGATCATGAAGGCCGAGTTGTCAATCCGCTCGAGGGGCACGCCGTTCCGTTCGTATTGCCGCGCCATGTGATCCGAATAGACATCGACGGATCGCCAGAAGTTCATCATCGGCACGTCGGCGGGACAAGGGTCGCCGCAATACAGCGAATCAAACACATCCAACAGCCGTACATCCACGGACTTGCGAAACGGCTTCGAGGTGTTGTCCTGAATCCCTCCGAAACCGTTGTACGCCAGCAGGTACACGTCAGGATTCCGTTGGCGAAACCCGGCCAGTGCCGTGCGCAGCGCGGCACTGTTCAACTGGATGATCTCGTGTGGCGGGTGTGTACGTTCGCCGTTGGGCGTGGCGGCGTCGAAGCGAACGAAGTCGAATTTGAATACGCGGATGCCGTGGTCGTACCAGTGCTGCAGCACGTCCATGAAGTCCGCCAGGAAGCCCCCGTCGAACATACACATCGCGGTCCGATCCGGACTGAGCGAGTCCTCCCAGGCGGCGGCGGGGTTCAAGTGGCACAGGCTATTGGTGGATACCCAGAGGCCGGGGGTGACATTGTGTTCGCGACACGCCGTCAGCCAGCGGTCCGGACCGCTGGGCCAGTGGGGCTTTCGCCAGCTGCGGTAGCCGCCGTCGGGGTCATACCAGAACGCATCCATCAGGTAGCAGTCGAGGCGCACCCCTTTCGATCGTAACCGCAGCAACTCATCGAACTGCTGCATGGCGAGGGTTTCGGTCAGCTCGATCGTGTCGGACAGCTCGTCGAAGGCGGTCCAATTGACGTACACGGCTACGGGTTGCACACCTGGTTCCCGTTTCGACCTGCGCAGCGTGACATCCTGTGTGTTTGACAAACGCACTCATCCGCGGCCCGACATGTTGACCGACGGCCGCGGATCGGTAAAGAGCGTCGCATGCCGGGTGGCAGGCGTTTTGCGCTGGCGACTAACGTGAGCCCGCCGGCTCAGAAGAGACCTTGGCGGTCGAGCGAGGTCACCCGGCCGCGAAACAAGGGCGCCGCGTGGGAGGTTCCCACACGGCGCCTCTCTCTGCAAAGGACGTTCCTCATTATTGGCGGAATGCCGCCTGGATCTCTCCTATCCGTCAGTACCGCATCCGTAGTCGCCCAGCAAATGCGCCAGGTCTGACAGGTCGATGTCACCATCGCCGTCGAAATCGGCGTTGGGGTTGTAGCCTGGCTCGCCCTCGGAGGTGCCGTACCCGCCGAGCAGCCCAGCCAGGTCGGACAGGTCGGTGTCACCATCGCCGTCCACGTCGCCGACGCATTGCGACTTGGGCTGGAGCGCGAACAACCAGCCGGGATGCTCGTTGGGCGGGTCCCAGCCGGACTGATGCGACTCGAAGTAGTAGATCTTGCCGTCGGGGCCGACCAGCGGGCCGCCGAGGGTATTCAGGTCCAGCCAGCCCCAGCGCACGTCCTGCAGATGATTGACGCGTACACGTGGGAAATTGTCGCTGATATCGCCGTGCCACATCGTCACGCCGAAGCCGGCGGCCGAGTTGGTCGGGGCGAACGTCTCGCCGGACCAGGGATAAGTGACCGCGGCGCGATCGGCCATCGTCACCGAAGCGGTCCCAGCCGAGAAGTCGTAGGTATACAGCACGTCTTCCCATCGCTGGTCGACCTGATAGTTGGGCTGGTCCCAATCGCCGAGCCAATCGATGGCGCACCGGCGGCTATCCCAGTCATTCCCGTAGGCGTAGCCGCGCGTGTAATCGCTCTCGTCCCGGCCCCACATGACCTCGTAGACCTCAGAGGAATCCTGCATCCACTGCTTGTACTTGGTCACGACGACATTGCCGACGGTCTGCGCGAACGGGTGGTAGGCACCGTGGCCCCACACGTTGTTGGGGTCGTCGGGATCCGGCGGCGCGATCGGGTCGAGTTCCAGCACCTTGCCCTGGCCCTCGCCGGTCGGATCTTCGACCACCACGGGCGCCGACTGCTCGTAGCCGTACAGGCTCACCCAGGGCGGGGGCAGCTCGCCCTCGGGATAAGCTTCAAAGTCGTCCGACCAGACCAGCGTCAGGTGGTCGACATCTGGGCCCTGGTAGACCTCGATTTCGTCAATGTACGTTGGTCCGTCCTCGGCCGGCGGCTCCCGGTCGTCGAGGTCGATCATCACGACGTGGGTCATGCCGGTTCCTATACCGCTGCTCGCGGTAACGGCAACGGTGCTCTCGGTCTCAGCATCGTAAAGCAACTGGACGAACTGCCTCGGCCGGTCCCACACGAGATGGTGGATGGATTCGGTGAACTGCACGTTGCCGGCCCCGTCGTCGCTGAAGAAGGCGAATCCGCCGTCGTTGGAGCCGGTGAGCGCCCTGGTGTCGTCGAAGTCGAGGGCGCCGGTCTGGTACCAGCCCTTGTTCATCCACCAGCCGCCGGAGTCGCCCCACCACTTCAAGTCGTCTCCGATCAGGGGGTCGAAGCTGAAGAAATCGTAGCCGAACGAGTTGTCCTCGGTGTAGGTGTAGATCCGATCATAGGTTTCGTTGTAGATGACGTGTGCGAACGACCACCACCCGAGCCCCCCGATCTCATATCCCGACCCTACCACCGAACTCGATGACCAGACGTACCAGGCAGTATTGCCAACCGTGTCGACCGCAACGGCCATAATCTGTGGCGCCTGCGTCTCGAAAGCTCCCCACATCAGCGTGTAGAGGCCGTGGATGCCCGGACCGAACTTGTCGGGGAGCAGCACGGTGTTGCCGCACATCTTGTGTTGAATTTCTGGGATCAGGTTGTTGCCCAAAATGGCGCCGGTAGCGGCGTCCATCTGATACAGGGCTACGCCGCGTCCTTGCGACGGCAGGCCCATCACGTACAACCTGCCATTGTAGAGGGCCGGATTGGGCTGGGCGTTGTTCGCGAGCGGCTCCGGGCAGTCGGGCTCGTTGTCGAGCGTGGTGCGCCAGATCACACTGCCGTCGACCTTGCTCAGCGCAAAGACCCGTTGCCCCGACGTGAAGCCCCAACAAGGCCCCCCGTCGTCCACAAACTCGTTGGGATCGAACATGCCGATCTGGTAGACGGCATCCTGGCCGACGACCGGACTGATGTCGGACAACCGCAGGCCCAGGGTCTCCGGCGGGCCAACCCAGCGGGGCTCGCCGTCCGGCGTGACCGAGGCCACGAAGTCCTCGTTCCACCAGAAGCCCGTGCTGTGCCAATAAAGGTTTCCTTCTGCGTCGAATACGATCTGTGTGGCGTTGGCCGGCGGCTTAAAACCAGTGGGCGGAAGGGCGTTAGGATCGGATTCGAGCATCCAGGCCACTTCCCATTCACCGCCGGGCGGGAAAATCACCGGGAACGACGCGCGCGCCGTGCCGTTTATCCCGAAGGCCGTTGCCCACGATCCATCGAGATTGTCCTGGGCAAACAGCGGCGCTGCCACCAGCACCACCCCTGCCACCGCGAGCCATGCCAAACTGCACTTCCTCATGAGTACCTCCTTTATCCAGATTCGGACGCGTTCTCTTCCCCCTATCCTAGCAAAGCCATTGCGCACTGTGCGCTACAAAATCGCCTCGCAAAGCTGAAATACGTTCTCCGCACCTCCATCACTCGCCGCTAGGGCCGTCACCACCCTTGCCGAACGCCCGTCCGGCTCCGTACCAGCGGCCTTTCAACCAGTCCGATATGGCTTGATGCCGCCTCGATTCCGCTCCTGGTCGCTCTCGCCACGTCACCCCCGCCCGATTCACTCAGTCGTCAAACAATAACGGAAACGGCTGCTGGCAGTACGGGCAGATCGGGCGGCCGGATCCCGGCCGCGGGAAATACTCCCCGCAATGTGGACACTTCACCGCCAACTGCGTGTTCTTAGAACCGCACTCGGGGCAGACTACGCGCCCCGGCTCGAGACTCTCTGACTCACGCGCCTCCCGCTTGAGTCGGAACAACTCGTCGTCGCTCAGGACCGTCACGCACCCGCAGTCGGCGCAGATGTAGGCGTGCCCTTCGGGGAAGTCCGGGTTCGTACTGCTGCCCACACCACCGCTGGTCCACAGGATCAACCCGGCCCCCACCAGCGCCACGGCCGCAACCGTGATCAGCACCATATCTCTACGCAACGCGATCGCCATCCTCCGTCCGCCCTCGCGGGCTTATCCACCCCCCTAGGGAACACAGTCCTGCCAGTCCTCCTCGTGTGGCAAGTAGTCGTTGTTCCAGAGTCTGCGCGTCCACTCGGTGGGTTCCACGAGCTTCATCTGCAGCTCGTGAATCACATGGCCATCGCAGAACAACACCTGTGCCCCGCCGGAATGCCGCGCGCTCGGCCACTCGTGGTCCTGGCAGTTCTCGGGATCGATCGCTGAATCCCAGTTTCCGTCGGCCTTGTTGTCCGCGATCGCGATCATTTCCGAGGGACGCTTTACGTCGCGCCTGTTAACACGCCAGGCCCACGGCATCGACCAGTCGTCGACATGCGCCCCGAGCCCCAGGGAGACACCGGTCTCCCCGGTGACCCACTCCGCCACCCCCCAGCTATTGTACCCATAGCAGAATAGGTCCCCCGGCGCACCTGCCGCCAGTGGTTTCTCCGTAGGCTGATAACCGTATCCACGAACATACTCCGGGATGCGCGGCGCGCCGAAGATCATCTTCCAATACGTGTCGTCATCGGCGGTCGGGCACCAGAAGAGCTCCTCGTTCATGCTGGCATACAGGCGCAGGCGCGGTGCCCAGGTGACGAACGTGCCCCCACCCAGGGCGGCGCCCGAGCGTGCGCTGTGCTCACCAGGGTAGTAGCCCTGGTTGTCCTCCAGGTACATTTCCATCGCCAACCCCATCTGGCGCAGGTTGCCCGCGCAGACGGCGGCCTTGGCGCGCTCGCGAGCCTGCGTAAGGCTTGGCAGGAGAATGCTGATCAGCAGCGCGATGATTGCCACGACCACCAGCAGTTCGATCAGGGTGAAGCCGGCGCAAGATTCCACCTTCAGGCCGCTGGGCGGTTCAGCGCGGCGTCTGCTTGGCAAAAGCCTATTCTTTACGCGCGCATTCCCGCAGCTCGTTGACGGCTCTCGACACGTACTCACGATGCAACCACCCTTCCGGGGTAAACCAGTGTGCGGATTCATCGGCCTTCCCTATAGACTCAACACGGGCACTGATATGCTCAACCTACGAGCAAAATACAGCAAACGGACCCACAAGTCAAGCGCCAAACACAAAGAAAAATCGATAACATCATGAAAAAAAGCGAGTTAGAACCTAGATCCTTTTTTGCGGGCACGCTGCCTGGATTACTTCAGCCCTTGAGCGAGAAGGCCTCCCCACCGTTCCGCCCGTCGGGCAAGCATGGTGTTTGTGCCGTCGATCGCGTCGCCGGATGTTGGGCGCCTCAGAGGCACCTGCCCGGCATGCCAGCCAAGCTTGCGGTCGGTGCATTCGGAAGGTTCGATAGCTCTGTTTCTAAGAGTTATCGGCTTCGCCACCTGCATCACTTAGCTCAGATGCCATGCACGCGCGTTTCGCGGCCGACCCAACGCGCGTCGCTCGCCAGGGGCAGGCCCTGCCACTACACCCCCCGGCGACGCCGCAACGAAGCCGGCCGCTCGAGCCCCAGCAAGCGGACCGGCAACGTGCCCTCATGAGAGACTCGACCACGGCCGTCGAGACGACCTTTCATTTTTGCCCCGAATCGAATCGTACGGGCTCAGCCGGCTGGACCGCGCTCCCGCTCAATCGCCCATGTTGCTGGAATCAGGGGAGCCGAAGCCATAGATCTTGTAGCTGATATCAGTGAACGCCCCGCGCCCGCCGGTGGTGTCGACCACCAGCTTCAGCTTGAGAGAGTCCTTGCCGCGCGTGTGATCGGGGTGGATATCGAAGTCCGAATCGAACCAGCGCAGGTGCTCGTTGTGATAACCGTGATACCAGCGCCCGGCATACTCGCCATCGACATACACGTCGGCCGTCTGGCGCGGGCTGGCTTGGTCCAGCCGCCGGCGCAGGCGCACGCCCTCGTTTTCGGGATCAATCGCGACCGTGAAGGTGATCTCCCCATCGACGTGCCGTCGACCCCGTTCGGCCAGCGTAGTCTCGAAATACGCCCCCTCGGGGCTTGCGGCAAGAAGCCCGGTTAGCTCCGAGTGGCTCGCGCCGTAGCCGTGTGCCGCCTCGCTCACGCCGTTACCAACGTCGATGAAGTCGGTCTGGCGCAGCGCCGGACGCCTGCGCAGATAGCAGTAGGCCAGGCTGCGATAGTTGGAGCGAATGTGGTTCAGGCCGCCGTGCTGGATGCGCGCGTCAATCGAGCTGAAAAACGGAATCGGCGCCTCGAGGTGATAGCGGCTGTAGCAGGAGGGGATGCGATAGGCGCCGAAGAGGTGTCCGCCGCCTTGAATTTGGGTGTCCCCGACGCAGCAGGCAAACGGGCTGCTGTAATCGAGATTCGGCCAAAAGCACCCCAGGTAGTAGTCCTCGCTGCCGGTGCCGTTGATCTGGGGCGAGACGGCCCCGTCGATGTAGAAGTGCTCATCGCCTTCGCAGTAGTGCTCGTTCTGCATGGACTGCACGACACCGACGAACCAGCCCGTACCCGGACTCTCGTACAGCAGCCAATCGCGCCCGTAGGTGGTTTCCCCAGCGCGATAGAGCGTCGTGAAGTAGGCGCCGCGGGCGGGGGCGATCGCATTTGGCGCCACCGTCACCTTGGCCCTCAGCGATCCCAGCCCGTGTCGCGAGCCGTTTCGCCAGACGATTTCGGCCTTCTGCCAGAACGGCATGGGAAAGTAGCAGTTCAGCCGCACACGCCCGCTATCCAGCTTCTCGACGGAGGTTGGCAGCGCGGCTGTATCACAGGCGTCGTTGGCACATCCGAAGAATATTCCGGTTGGCGCGCGGACGTCGGCCAGCGTGTGCCCGTCCCAGCGCATGTGGATCGCGCTCTCTCGGAAGAACTCCTCGGAACCGTCCGCCTCGATCTCGATCTTACAGACGATGCCGGCGGCATTCTCGCGCGCGAACAGCGTCACCGCGTGGCCCGGGTTGTTCTCGTCGCTCGTGGCTTCGATGACCTCGAGACTGTCGCCGGACACTGGGTCGGCGCCCAGCCGAGCAAAGCTGTCCAACAACGCCGTCCGGTCCTCCCGGCCCGTGAACGTCTCGATCGGCGTACCGTACGGGTAGAGCTCGTAGATCACGTGGAAGAAGCGTGATTCGTTTTCAATGGTGATCTTCAGTGATTGGGCAAAGGGGATTGGAACGAAGCAGTTGCCAGCCATGCCCACGGCGTAGTGCCCCCGGCGCTCGTATGAGATCAGCGGCGGCGGGAAGTCCGGATGCTTCCCCTCAAAGAAGTCGATCTCGCGAATCCGATAGCGCGGCTCGCTCTCGCCGTCGAAGTAGAACTTCAGAATCGCGTCCTCGGCGAAGTGTGTACCCCAGATGCTCCGCACGCAGCCGGGGCCGGCGGCGTCGAAGATCACGTCGTCGCCGTGCTCATCCTTGTACAGCGGCCAGTTCTCGTCGCCGTTGTGCCCGGTTTTGTTGTGGCTGGAGCTCTGTAGGACCATGAACTGGCCGGGCAACTGCGGCAGTCGATTGAGGAGTGTGTAGGCAGGATGCATGGAGATCGTCTCCGCGGGGTTTGTAATCGGTGGTTCGAGGGCCGCGGCCGAAGCGGGGCCGAACGCCAGGAGCAGCGCGGTCACCGCCTGGGCAAAGGCGCGTGGTTTTAACATAGTCTCCTCCTGAAAGCATGAATGAGCCGTGTCGTGACGCCATCGCCCGGCCGGCCGGCGCTTTCGCAGCAAAACCGTCCGATGGCAAGGCGCGACATCATAGCCATCGCGGCGGCGATCGTCACCCGGTCGATCCGACGCCAAGCTCGCGGCGGTCCGAACCGTGCTCGGCTGGGCACCGTCCCTTGTGTGCGATCATGTCCAAGAATGACTCGGTCGGGCGCTGGCCTTTTCAACGTGACGCGGACATGGTACAAGCGACCATTCCGACAGACGAAGCTTCTTATGGAGTAAACGCCATGCGATTTCTTTCTGTGGTGCTGATGATGCTGGGTCTCGGAGCGATAGCCCACGCTACCGGGTCTGACGCTGATGCGGATTTCGTCACGTTGCGCGACGCATTCGTCTCCAAGCTCGAGCCGCTGGAGCTGGCCGCCGCGGCAGCAGCCTGGGAAGCGATGACGACCGGATCGGAAGATGCTTTGGCGCGCCACAAGTCCGCCGACCGTGCCCTGGTCGAGCTGAAAAACGACCACGAGCTGTTCGCGCAGCTCAAAACGCTGAAGGAGCGCGACCAGGTGCGCGATCCCGTGCTACGCCGCGAGCTTGATGTTTTGTATCGGCGTCTGCTGCGGGCTCAGGGTGCCCCGGAGCTTCAAGCGCGCATCGTCGACCTCGAAGCGGACGTGCAGCAGATCTTCAACTCGCATCGCAGCCGGGTCGGCGACCGAACGCTGACTGCGAACGAAGTGCGGGAGATCCTGGCCGCAACGACGGACAGCGCCGCGGCGGAGGCGGCCTATGAAGGCTACATGGAGCTCGGTCGCAAGGCCGACGCGAAGCTGCGTGAGCTCGTTCGGCTTCGAAACGAGGCGGCCCGCAAGCTCGGCTATCCGAACTACTTCAGCATGAGCCTGGCGCTCGAGGAGACCGACGAAGCGGACCTGTTTCGGATCCTCGACGAGCTGGACGAGCTGACCCGCGCGCCGTTCACGCGCTTGAAGCGCGAGATCGACGCGAGCCGCGCCGCGCACTTCGGCATCCCGGTTGCTGAGCTGCGTCCCTGGCACTTTGGTGATGTGCATTTCCAGGTGGTCCCACAGTCGAAGGAGGTGAACCTAGACCCGTTCTACGAGAACGCCGACTTGCCTGAGCTGTGCCGCCGGTACTACGCCAGTCTGGGCCTGTCCATCGACGAGGTGCTGGCCAACAGCGACCTGTATGAGCGGCCGGGCAAGCGCCCGTCCGGGTACACGATCGCGATGGACCGCCGGCACAACAAGATGCGTGTGCTGGCCAACCTGAAGCCGAACACCCGCTGGGCCGACACGCTGCTGCACGAGCTCGGGCACTGTATGAATGACCAGTACATCGCGCCCGACGTGCCGTACCTGCTCCGCGGCCCGGCCCACTCGCTAACCACCGAGGGCGTGGCGATGATGTTCGGAGCTATGTCCAAGAACGGGGACTGGCTGACACGCGTGGTCGAGGTCGATCCGGCCGATGCAGCGCGCGCGAGTCAGGCGGCGCGCGAGATGTACCGCCGCGAGCGGCTCATCTTTTCTCGCTGGGCCCTGGTGATGGTGCATTTTGAGCGCGGGATGTACTCCAACCCGGACCAGAATCTGGGCAAGTTCTGGTGGGACCTGAAGAAACGCTTCCAGCTACTCGACCCGCCGGAAATAACCGACCGCCCGGACTATGCGGCCAAGATGCACATCCTGAGCGCGCCGGTGTATTACCATAGCTATGTGCTGGGCGATCTCTTCGCGGCCCAATTGCGCCACTACGTCGCACGCGAGATTCTCGGGCTGTTCGATCCCCTGCAAACGTGCTTCTACGGCCATCCTGAAGTCGGGGCGTATCTGCGCGAGAAGGTGTTTGGCCCCGGGAATCTGTACGCCTGGAACGAGTACGTTCGCCGGGCGATGGGCGAGCCGCTGACGGCGAAATACTTCGCGCTAGATCTGGCGCAATAAGATCGACATGAGGCGATCATCGTGCTGACCTCTGCCGAAATCATCAGCAACGCGCTGAGGGCCGGCGTGGCGGTGCCGGCCTTCAACATCCCTCACCTGCCGATGATTCAGCCCATCGTGCAAGCGGTGGTCGACCAGGACGCATTCGCCTTCATCGCGGTCGCGCGTCCGGACTGGATGAAAGGCGCCGCCGGCAGTCCGGCGGCGGTTCTGGCCGAGTACACCCGGTGGCACGATCCACGCCACGTACGGCTCCATCTTGATCACGTGCCCGTGATCGATGAAGACGACCGCGAGGTGAACTACCGAGCGATCATCACGGAGGCGCTCGAGCTGGGTTACGACTCGGTTATGATTGACGGCTCGCGCTTGCCGTTCGAGCAGAACATCGCGGCGACGCGCCGGACGGTCGAGCTGGCGCATGCGGCGGGCGTCGCCTGCGAGGCGGAGCTCGGGCGGGTCTGGGGACATGAGGCCGGCTTGCCGCCACCTTACGAGGAGCTCTTTGAATCAGGCCGGGGCTTCACGGACGTGGACGAGGCACGAGGATTCGTCCACGAAACGGAGTGCGACTGGCTCTCCGTCGCGATCGGAAACGTGCATGGACCACTATCCGAGGCGCTGAAGGACAAGGAGAAGGTACACGCACGGCTCGACCTGGAACACCTCGTGCACCTTCAGCAGGCCACAAACATACCGCTCGTGCTGCACGGTGGCTCGGGTATCCCGAAAGAGTACGTGCTCCAGGCAATGAAGCGCGGAATCGCCAAGATCAACGTCGCCACCGAAGTCCGCCAGACATATGAACGCGCCCTCGCGAAGGCGGGAAAAGTCGCCGAGGCCCAAGATGCCGTCTATGTGCACATCTGCCGCTTGCTCCAACAGGAGTACAATCTGGCCGGCACTCGCGAACGGATCCTCGCCACCCCCGAACAAGGAGAGGCCGCGCGATGAGCCTGCTGGGGATTGACGTCGGCACCACGGCCTGCAAGGCCGCCGCCGTCCGTGACGACGGCACGCTGATCACATCGGCGTATGCTGAGTACGCGATACAAGAGCCGCGTCCGGGCTGGGGTGAGCTGGACGCGGTCGAGGTTTGGGACCGTGTGCAGCAGGTTGTCAGCCGGGTCGCTGCCGGGCGTGAGCAGGAGCCCGTGCAGGCGCTTGCGGTTTCCTCACTCGGTGAAGCGGTGGTGCCGGTCAGCTCCGATCGTCGCATCCTGGGGCCGTCCGTTCTCAATTTCGACGCACGCGGCGAAGAATATCTGCCACAGATCGGGGCCGGATTGAGCCCCGAAGCACTGTACCAGCTCACCGGGCTGACGTTGTCCAACACGCTGGGGTTGCCGAAGCTGCTGTGGATCAAGGAACATCAACCACGTCTCTACGAGCAGACGCACCATTTTCTGCCGTGGAGCAGCTTCGTGAGCTTCATGCTCGGGGCCGACCCGGTCGTGGACTTCTCGCTGGCCAGTCGCCTGCTGTGCTTCGACATCGAGCGCGCGTGCTGGTCGCGTGAATTGCTGGACCGCGTTGGCTTTGACGTCGACAAGCTTCCCGCCACGGCTCCGACCGGGACCCCCATCGGCACCGTGTCGGACGCGGTGGCCGCGCAGCTCGGATTGCCGAAGGGCGTCGCGATCATGGCCGGGTGTCACGATCAGTGTGCCAACGCCGTGGGCAGCGGTGCGATCCACGAGGGGCCGGCCGCCTGCGGGATGGGCACGTATTTCTGCATCACGCCTTCCTTTCGCAAGCGGCGCGCGCCGGAGCTGATGATCGAACGCGGGTTGAACACCGAGCATCACGCCGTGCCGGGCCGGTACGTCACCTTCATCTACAACCAAGGCGGGGCGTTGCTGCGCTGGTTCCGCGACACGTTTGCCGCCGCTGAGCACCGTCAGGCCGAGCGGGACGGCCGCGACATCTATGCCGAGCTGATCGCCGAAGTGCCGGCGGGTCCGAGCGAGGTCATGGTGCTGCCGCATTTCGTCGCGACCGGGCCGCCGGAGTTCGTCACCGATTCGGCCGGCGTGCTCGCGGGCGTGCGGCTGGGCACGAAGCGTGGCGACATTCTGAAGGGCTTGATGGAGGGCATCGTTTTCTACCTGCGCGAGTGTGTAGAGAGCTTGTCGGCCACCGGCATCGAGATTGGTGAGTATCGCGCCGCGGGCGGCGGTAGCAGATCAGATGCCTGGTTGCAGATTTGTGCTGACATCATGGGGCAACCGTTCACGCGCGTGGCGCAGAACGAAGCGGGCATCGTCGGTTGCGCGATCATCGCCGGCGTCGGCAGCGGCAAGTTCGCCTCATATGAGGACGGGGTCGCGGCGATGGTGCGCCTCGGCCGCAGCTTCACGCCCGATATCCAGCAGCACAAGCTCTACCAGGAGCGGTTCGAGCACTACCGCAAGCTGTGGCCGCTGATGCGGGACCACCTGGGTACTCTGACGAAGCTAAGCCGGTGAGGCACGAACGAAGCTACTGCGTGCTCATCTTCCAGGTGATGCTCCACATCGTCTGCCCATGCGGCTCGACCGTAAGCTGACCACCCCGTTGCAGCACTTCGGCCAGCGAGCTGGAAGGGCCGGGCATCGGCTCGAACGCGCACTCCATGCGAAGTCCCCCGTGCTCGTCCGGATAGCCGACGTGGTTCCACCAGATGCCAAACGTGGGGAACAACTCGGCGGAGAACCCCATCTCGAGCGACAGGCCGCCCTTGAACATCAGCCTGGCCCGGCCGGCGTGCACGCGTTGCAGCAGGAGCATCGTCGCCGTGCCGCGCGGCTTGCTGAGCAGAGAATCCATGCACTCGCGTGGCGTCGCTAGGCTCAACGCGCGCCCCTCATTCTCATCCACCACGCTGTCAAACCCGGGCAGCCGAACATCCGCGATCTGATCCAGCGGCATCAGCGGATGCATCACGTGCTGGAATGGAACCGGTGAGTCGCCGGCGTTGATGACCTCGAACTCCCACGTGAGGCTTGTGTCAGCGAACAGCATCGAGCGGCGGAAGCTGACCGTTGGGAGCACCGCGCTGGTCGTGCGGCAATCGAGCCGGTTTTCCGACTGGCGCACATCCCACTTCAGCCAGCAGAGCTCGCCATGATCGCGGATCTGCGTCCAGCCGACGTCGGGGATGGAGCAGGCCCTGACACTCGGGAAGCAGTCGTCGTAGCCGTAGACCGGCCGCGTTTCGTATTCGCCGAAGTCTCGGCGCGGCGGCCGAAAGCTGGCGGGGCAGGTGGTCAGCAGGTCGCGACCTGAGAACCGCAACACACTCAGTCGGGCCCCGTCGGCCGGGACGCACTCCAGTTCCCAGCGACCGAATCGGCACGTGAGCTTATCCGTCATAGTGCGATCGCCTTGATCCCGGTCAGTTCGCAGAACGCTTTGAGATCCTCGTACAGATGCGCGCCGTAGCCGAGGCAGGCGTACTCGTTGTTCCAGGTTTCCAACAGCGCGTCGATATCGCAGTGGGCGGTGACGAATCCGTGCGGCCAGAACGGAATACCACACTCGTTTTGCCGGGCTTTGAGCTGCTTGGCCGGGGGCTCGAAGATCGTGCCGCGCGTAATGACCATCTCGAACTGGCCATCGTTGCGACCCAGTCGGGCCAGCACGCCCTCACCCACCTTGCAGACCAGCTTGACCGAAATGCCGCCGGCTTCGCCTTCGGTCGGGATGCCGTGCTCGGCAAAGCCGGCCGGCCCCAGCTTCCCGGCCAGCGAAGGCGGGCAGGCGCCGTCGCCGATGATCTTGATCTCTCTGTTACGCTTGTCGATGTGTTGCAAATCGCCGTAGTAGACGCGCTCCGTGCTGAGATCCGTCAGGCACTTGACCGTCATGGCCGTGTTGAAATCGCCGAGCGTCGACGTACCCACCCCGTCTTCGAGCATCATGCTCTGCGCGAAGCAGGTCGCGCTGTAGTAATCTCCCAGGCCGGGAAACGACTGAATCGTGTAGAAGTCGAATCCTTCCCTCCGAACGGTCTTCTTCAGCGCCAGATAGAGCCGGATCGAGCGGTCAGCAACCTCCCCCGTCGGAATCGGCTCCTTGAACAGCTTCTGGATCCGTCGCCGGGCGTTGGCAAGGTCGCGCGTCGTGACGGCCCGTGCCGTCTCGACCAGCTCGGTCGTGTCCCGCGAATCGATGTCCACGCCGAAAACCTTCATCCATTGCGAGGGGTCCGCTGCGCCGCACGTCTGCCCCATCCCTCGGCCGCCGAACGTCCCGATCGTGCTCATATTCAGACGATTCTTCATGGCGCTGCCGCGGCAATACGCGGCGATGCGCTCGATGTCCTTGTCATCGCCGCAGCCGCCGTACACAAACCGGTGCGGCAAGCCGATCTCCTTGAGCGCGCCGTGCAGGACCAGACCACCGACGGGCCGCCAGCCCTGGCTGCCCGGATGCGTCCAGAGCACGATGCCCTTGCCCGCAGAGGCGAAGTCGCGCAATGCCGCGACCAAATGGGACGCCCAGACCCAGGTGCCGGAGAACAGGACGATGGCATCCAGGTCATCCATCTTTCTGAAAGCCCTGAAGCATTCCCTGGCCTCCGCCTTAGTGGCGAGGATTACGTTGTGCGGCACGAGATTCAGCCCGGCTGCCCGCAAACTTGCCTTGGCTCTGCCGATCAGCCGCTCGTCGACGAAAGGCGTTCCCATGGGATCGCGCAATCCGTCCTTGTGGACGCCATATACGATGAATCCAACCTTCGGCTTGTTCACGCCTGCCTCCTCTCGCTGAAGCGGGGTATGCCACTCGTTGTCTATCTGGTCGCGCTGCCGCAAGCCGTCATGGTCATCGTAAGCACCGAAGCCCTCGGAGGCCAATCGACTGGGCGGTTGTCTGAACTGACTGCTCGCGGCTTGAGACGTCGCTCGTGGAGCTTGCATCGGAGCACTGATCGGGTTTACATGCCGGGTAGGCCAAGAGACGGTAACCGAGCAAAGGAAGGACTGGTGTGCGATGAGGATTGTGATCTAT
>CAZDTB010000019.1:0-21970 GCA_964508075.1 uncultured Planctomycetales bacterium | reverse complement strand
CTGCGACGAAGACCAAGATGATCGATAAGGGATAGCACAACAGAAAGAGGTACACCGGAGCCGGAACCTGCCGGGTGCGAAAGACCACGCCCAGAACGGCCAGCGGCAGAAGGATGCAGAACGGGAATCCCAGTGGTCCCGCTTTCCACGTCAGCAGACCAAGCAGTCGGGACCAGCGCGTAAACAGGTAGATGTCCACGTTCCTGGGGATCTCCCTGGAGCTGATGAACTGGAGGCATTTGCGGCCCAGCCCGCCGAGAAAGTCGAGCGGTTGTGCGGAGATGTAGTCCCGCGTCCGTTCGTAGAAGAATCGGTCCGCTCCTCCGGGCCCGAGCTCGCTGAGTTGGGCCGGTTGCTTGCGAAAACGAAGCCACTCCGAGCCCGGCCGAATCGTCAGCGTCTCACAGGGATCCGGATTGTTGCCTATGTAAAGGTTGATCCCACCGGAAGCCGGAAGAATGCCGAACCGTCCCGTCACGCGATACTCCTGAATCGCTACGGGTAAGGCAACCAGCACAGACCCCACGGCGACGGCCAGCAGACTGCGGACCGGCAAGCGCCGGGGAGCCGAAGTCCGCCACAACGCAATGGCGAGCCACAGGCAGGCCACGACGAAGAAAGGGAGGAAGGTGGGCCGTGTGAGCACGCTGAGCGCCCCGCATATTCCAAGCAAGAAACACGACCCCAGTCCCTTCGTCACGCGGACGCGCAGGACAAGCAGGACCAGGACGACGGCCCAGAAGGCGGCCCAGCCGGTCGCCAGGAGTTCGGCCTCGAAGAAAATGAGCG
This sequence comes from uncultured Planctomycetales bacterium, assembly GCA_964508075.1. Lineage (GTDB taxonomy): Bacteria > Planctomycetota > Phycisphaerae > UBA1845 > Fen-1342 > JALSRY01. The sequence continues at coordinate 21,181 of CAZDTB010000019.1, read as the reverse complement.
GACCGTACAGCGCGGTAATGATGCCCGCCAGCACGCCTGTCCTTCGGTCGAACACTAGTTCTCCCAGACGGTAGGTCAGGACGCAGGTGAGCGCGCCGAGCATGAGCTGGATCACCCTGGCAAAGACGATCGACGATCCGCTGAGAGCGTGGAGCAGGGATAAGAACGCGGGATAGAAGCAGGGCTGCCAGAAAAAGCGCTCACTCATGGGCGTTCCTTCGGCCAGCGCGCGGGCTAGTTCGTTGTAGGCCCCGGCATCCACGATGGGCTGGTCGAAGGTAGGGTTGTCTGCGCTTTCGTAGAGGTAGAGCAGCCGAACGGCCAAGGCCAGAACAAACAGGCCGAGGACGATCCTGGTGCGGGTCGACTTAGTGCTCAAAACTGATGACGCGTTGGCTAGCCACGACCTCACGGCATTCCGCAGCGGCCGACGCCTCGCCGGCCGTAGGATGGTCAAGACGCTTTGTCGTTCGTGCGGCCTGCGCAGCGTAGGCCGCTACATGGTTTTTGCAAGGGACAGCTACCCGAGCATCTTCGCCATCGTCTCGCCAATCTCCGCCGGGCTGTCGCTGACCGCGATCCCGGCTTCCCTTAGGGCGGCGATCTTCGATTGCGCTGTGCCCTCACCGCCCGAGATGATCGCGCCGGCGTGCCCCATGCGTTTGCCGGGCGGGGCCGTCTGTCCCGCGATGAACGCGACCACCGGCTTGCTGATGTGCTGCTGGATGTGCTCGGCGGCGGTCTCCTCGTCGGTTCCGCCGATCTCGCCGATCATCACGATCGCGTGTGTATCGACGTCGGCCTCGAACATGTCGAGCAGCTCGATGAAGTTCAACCCCTTGACCGGGTCGCCGCCGATGCCGATACAGGTGGTCGGCGCGGACCCGCGCTCGGTGCATTGCCAGACCGCCTCGTAGGTCAGCGTCCCGCTGCGTGAGATCACGCCAACGTTCTTGCTGTTGTTTTCGACCGGCTTGTGGATGTAGCCGGGCATGATCCCGATCTTGCAGGCTCCCGGCGTGATGATGCCGGGGCAGTTCGGCCCGACCAGGTACACGCCCTTGTCGTCCAGATACTTGCGGGCCTTGATCATGTCGAGCGTCGGGATGCCCTCGGTGATCAGCACGCACAGTTTGATGCCGGCGTCGGCGGCCTCCATCGTCGCTGCCGCCGCGAACGCCTGCGGGACGAACAGCATCGAGGCGTCCGCCCCGGTCTTGTCCACCGCCTCGTGAACTGTGTTGAAGACCGGCAGCCCGTGTTCCGATTTCATGCCGCCTTTGCCCGGCGTCACGCCCCCGACCACGTTCGTCCCGTATTCCAGGCACTGCTTGGTGTGAAAAGCGCCGGCCTTGCCGGTGATCCCCTGGCAGATGACCCGCGTGTTCTCGTCAACCAGAATGCTCATCGCTGTCGGCTTCCTTTGTGATCGTTGTGGGTGCGGCCCAACCGCGTGCTGGGAGCTTGGCCGGGCCCCGTAAGAGGCGTTTATATCGCATCGCCGCCGGAAGGGAAAGCGCACGACACCGCGCATCATACGTCCGACGGCCGCCATCAGAGCCCTGAGCGCCAGCGAGCGGTCGTAGCGGCCCGCGCCCCGCGCGGCCGCAAATACCTGGGGTCCGCCGTGCGGACCAGCCGGCAGGTGCGCCGTTCAACGTGGTCCGCACGGCGGACCCTACATACGGTCGGCGAGCCGGTCGGGATGTAATACACTCCGGAACACACGGCATTATTGCTTGGATCGAACCACCGGCGGTGATAGGATATTGTTAGAGGGCCGGCGAAGGCTCCACCCTCCCCGTCCTCGGCACCATCGCCCACGCCATCGCCAACGCCACCGGCGTCTGGATCAAAGACCTGCCGATCACGCCGGAGACGATTCTGAAGGCTATGCGTCAGAAGCAGGTTTGATGCAGGGTGCGGCACTTGACGCACCACATCAATGCGGGCTCACTGTAGGGCGCGTCGCTTGACGTCCTCTCTGGATGCGCCCGGGCTGAACGCTACGGAACAAAAATCCTGCGCGGAAGGTCGCCTCGGAAACCCGGTCCCGAGATTCCGGCACAGAATACAGGGGGTCAGCTATTCCCGATCCCCTAGGCATTGTGTCAGCCCAGAATCGGCAAGAACGTCGGCGCAGAATTCTTGCGCGACTTTCCGACTTTCTTAGCGCGCACCTGTGACCATCAGCCGAGAATGATGCTATAAAGACGTGGTGGCGCAGCAATCCTGCGCCACGCGCTGCGGAGGTGGCACATGTTGATCGAGTTCTTTGGACAGAACTTCGAATCCTTTAGGGACGAATTCCGCCTCTCGATGCTCGCTACTGACATCGATCCAGGCGATGAGCGCGGTGTGGTCCAAGTTCAGCTCGACGCCGAGGAAGAGCCGCTGCGCCTGCTTCGGTGCGCCGCGATCTATGGCCCAAACGCCTCGGGCAAGTCGAACCTACTACGGGCGGCCTCCGCTCTGGCGTATCTGCTCGCCAAGTCGGCGCAACTGGCATCGGACGAACCTCTAGCCCCGTACGAGCCGTTCCTCCTCGACGACCGTAGCTCCCAACTGCCTGTAATGCTCGGGCTCCGCGCCGTTGTTGACAGACGTGTGTATGAGTACCGTATCGAGTTTGAGCAAAAGCGCTTCCTGAGAGAGGAGCTGGTCGAAGTTGGCCCAGACCGACCGATCCCGCTGTTTACACGCCACGAACAGAATGTGGACGGACCGTGGACGCGTGACCCGCAGTTTGGACTGCTGGCGAAGGCGTTTCGGCCGAACGCTCTGCTTCTGTCTTTGGCGGACGGGCTCACGCCGGAGCTGGCTGGCGGAATCGCTGTTGGGCTTCGACGGCTGCTTGAATACTACAACGCCGCCTACGTGGGCTCAGCATACGGAGCCCAGCAGTCGGCACGTCGAGCGGCCAAGGATGAGGGCTTCGGAAACTGGCTGCTCAGGTGGCTTCGCGACGCCGATATCGGAATCGTGGATTACGAGGCGGAAAGGATGCCCGATGAACCTCGACGCGACGATGTGGATCCAGAGAATGCTCGGTCAAGCATCGAGTTCAGACTGAGTTTACTGCACGCTGGCTCGCGCGGCCCCGTCAACGTGGGCTACTTCCGTGAATCGATGGGCACGCGCAAGATGGTCGAACTCGCCCCGTTCATTCACGAATTGACACGCGGTGAAGAAATCCGCGCGTATTTCGTCGACGAGATCGGCGCGTCCCTTCATCCCCATCTGCTCGAAGCGCTTGTACGCCACTTGAATTGTGAGGTGAGCCCAGAGTCTGTGCGCGGCCAGCTCATCTTCGCCACACAGGAGACGACTCTCCTCGACGCCGAGGCCAAGGATACCACGCTTCGACGCGACCAGGTCTACTTCACAGAAAAGGATGCAACCGGCGTCAGTCGCCTCTACTCGCTCGCCGAATTCAAGGAACGCAACAACCTGAACCTGCGAAGACGTTATCTTCGTGGGCGGTACGGTGCGCTCCCGGCGATTGGCCGCCTGGGAGACTGAGCTTTGCCGGGCGCGCGGCACAGCAAGTTCTCGAAACACCGGCGGTCGGCGCGTGATCGCTACGGGCGCCGCCCAGTTGAGACTCGTGCGCCTCGGCCTGTCAAGGTCATCGTTTGCGACGACTCGAGGACAGCTCCCGCGTACTTCAATGAGCTGAAACGTGAGGTGCGGCAGCACGTCACGCTGAAGATCGTTTCGGCAAAGTGCACTGCTGAAGCCAGCCGCATCGTGCAGCGCGCAATCGAAGAGCGAAGCAAGCTGAACGAGGACAACGAGGCAGGAGATTCCGTTTGGGCGCTGCTTGACCTGGAGTGCGAACCACACGTTCGTCGGCACGCAGAAACTGAGAAGAGACGCGCTGAGCAATCTAACGTGGCCGTGGCACTATCCGATCCATGCTTCGAGGTTTGGACACTGTTGCACCTTGAGGACACCGGTACCCTCTTCACGGATTGTGGCGCCGTAATCAGGCGCATCGAGTCTGCATGGGAGTCGCGTTTTGCCCAGGACTTCCCGCGGAAAGCACAGGCCGACTATTCGAAGATCATCGGCCTGAGGCATGAGGCGGCGCGCCGCGCGAAACAGCATTGGGAGGCCGGGGATCCTTCTCGAACACAGGTCTACAGGATCATCGAGCAAATCGAATTGCACTTGCCGCCAAGTCAAGCAGCTTCGTAGCAGGAACACCCGGCCACTGGGCGCCGCGTGCCATCGGCGAGCCGCTGGCATGCCTGGGCCGAAGACGCAGGCATGTTCCTGATCGCCCTGCCGACGATGCCTGCCTTGCAGGCAGCCCTGCCAACTGGGCGCGCCAGCGCTCACCAAAGCCAGACCATGCTCCCCGGCGCCCCCTCACGATTTACCCGCTTGACCCCGCGCCTCCCCATGCTATAATATCTAGAAATCCCGGAAACCACCGTGCCCCCTCACCCCAGGCCCAATCTGCCCGCCGCCACTCCCGCGCCCGCTCCGCACGCCCAACGTCCGGATAACCAAGGTTCTCAATTAGGGGGCGCGCAAAATAAACACCTTGCGCACCTTGGGCTCACAGCCCCCAATCGCGGATGCCGGGTGCCATGCGCAGGGGGGTGCCCCGCCCCTTCAGGGGTGGGGGACGGAATCGCGGAGGGAGTGGTTGCCGTCTCCGAGTGGGTCCCTACTCTCAGAGAGGGTGCGGCACCCACTCTACGGCTTGTCCCCCGGTGGGATCTCGATCGGCTCCAGCCGCTCGACGATCTCTTCGTAGTCCTTGGGCACCTCGATCTTGAAAACGCTGGCGCTGAATCCGGTGTTCAGCTCGACTTCGCTGAACGTGATCTCGATGTACGAGTTCACCGCACCGGTCCCGTCCTTCTTGCCCGCGACGACTTTCACCGGCAGCCCGGCGTGTTTCCCGGCGCGGGCCACCCAGAAATCGAGCGTCTTGTAGGTCCGTCCCGTGTTCGTTCCCGGCCGCGGAACCAGATGGAGATGGTCGGTCTGAGGCGGATCACTTTTCTTTTCGGCAACGCGCGTGACCTCGAACTCCGCCAGGATGTCCGCCTTCTTCTGCCCGAACGGCAGTGGAAACGCCCCTTCGCCCAGCCTGTAGGGGTTGGACTTCTCACCCTCCCGGCGGATCTCGCGCCGTGTTACCGTCTTGGTTCGCGATTGCAGCTCGACATACCACCGGCCGTCGAACAGGTGCTCCTCGTCGAGCTTGCGCTTGCGGTTTCCGCTGATCTTCGCATCGAAGTGCACTTTGAACTTGGCGACCGGCTTGGCTTGCTTGTACCAGATCGTGCCGAACTTGCGGTCCGGCTCCTCCTCCTCTTCGATCACGTATTTGAGCTCCCATTTGACGTTCGCGCGCAGATCGTGGACTTCCCGCTGCTCGAGCCGCGTCAGGATCTTGTCCACGCGCGGATCGAGCGGTGCGGCGGCGTCCGGCCCCTCGGGCGACTGCTGCCCGCAGGCGGCGACGCCAGCCGCCAGAGTGAGTATCATGCTCGCGACCGTTTGCCGTCCGATGTTCCGGTGCATGGGGTACTCCCAGTTCGAGGGCCTCGGCAGCCTGATTGTACAATCGACCGCGGCGGATGACAGCGACCGCTTCTGGCGCCGCCCGCCTGTTGCCCGCCGCTTGCGTTCTTGTCGCCCATGACGCTTCTGTTAGACCTCATTTACGGGCTGGCCGTTTGCCTGGGTTGGCCGTTTCTGCTCTACCGCCGACTCAAACGCGGTCCTGGGAGCCTGTGCCTCCGTGAGCGGCTCGGAAACGTCCCCTCCCGGCCGGTCTCGGCACACTGTGTCTGGATTCACGGCGTCTCGCTGGGCGAGATCAACGCCGCCCGGACGATCGTCGCTGAGTTTCAGAACCGATCCCCGGAGACCATCGTGGTCATCAGCAGCACGACGCAGACCGGCCTGGAGCGCGCCTGCGAGCTATACCCGAGACATACGGTCTTTCGTTTCCCGCTGGACTTCTCCTTCATCATCCGTCGCGTGTTGCGGCGGGTTCGCCCCTCGGCAATCGTGCTGATGGAGCTGGAGGCCTGGCCCAATCTGGTCGCGGTGGCCTCTGCCGCGGGCATTCCAGTCGTGATCGCCAACGGCCGCGTGACGGAAGAAAAGAGCATGCGTCGCTTCAGCCGGCCGATCGTCCGCGCGCTGGCCCGGCGGATGTTTCGCCAGATCCGCTGGGTCGGCGCCCAGGACGAGACCTACGCCCGGCGATTCATCCAACTGGATGTGCCGCCTGAGCGGGTCGAGGTTACGGGCTCGGTCAAGTACGACGCCGCCGACATTGCCGATCAGATCGAGGGGCAGCAGCAGCTCGCGGACGAGATGACGATCGACACCAGCGCGCCGCTGTGGGTCTGCGGCAGCACGGGCCCCGACGAGGAAGCCCTGGTGCTGGATGCCTACGAGCGCATCCTGCGCGACGTCCCGTTCCTGCAACTGGCGATCATCCCACGCAAACCCGAGCGCTTCGACGAGGTGGCCGACCTCATCGCGCGGCGGGGACACAAGTGCCTGCGGCGGAGCAGGGCAGCGCCCGTCGAGCCGCCGAACGTTCCCCGGCGGCCGGTCTTCCTGGGTGACACCATGGGCGAGCTGCGCAAGTTCTACGGGCTGGCGACGATCGTGTTCGTCGGGCGCAGCCTCGTGCCGCTGGGCGGGTCCGACATGATGGAGGCTGCCGGCTTGGGCAGACCGGTTCTGATGGGCCCGCACACGGAGCATTTTGCCGAAACGGTCGAACTCCTGCTCGCCAGCGGTGGGGGGCTGGAGGTCAGCTCAAGCGGGGAATTGGCGGCCGCCGTCGGTTTGCTACTGAAGGACTCGGCGCGGCGTGAGCGGATGGGGCGTGCGGCTCGCGCCACGATTGTCGGGCGCCGCGGGGCGACGGCGCACACGGTCGCTCGGATCCTCGAACTAGGACAGATTAACTAGTAGCAGGTTCGTTGCCCCCCGGCCGGCTGATGAAAACAAGGCGCGCCGTTGCGCGCCCGATTTGTTCCCCGGCCCGCGAGGCGGGCCAGGAACTCGCTCGCCGCAGCAGGCCGCCCGGCCCGGTTCCCCTCTCTTCTATCCTCCTCCGGGAGCAACCAGACGTAGGACCCTATGGCTGCCGGGCGGTGCTTAGGCCTAGCGGCGGTGGTGATTCGCGCTCGTATGCGATATTCGCTCCACGATAGCTGCCCCGGCCACACACCAAATGCTGTCACTCGCCTCCGGGAGCAACGGTTCGCGCGGCACCACGGGCAGTGCGCACAAGCTAAGTGCTATGGACAGCACCTTACCTTGGACTGCTGCCCTCGCCACTTTCAAGAACTTAAATATAGAACTGTCCCTGACTGTCTAAAGTATAGCGCCCAAAATCGCAGACGCAACGTTTTCCACGCTATTTTTTGGGGACTCGCCCAATTTCATGACCTTTCCCGTCCTTCCGCGATATTATTAGCCAAAGATCTTCGGGCGAACGCAGCGCTGCTGCGAACTGACGGGTGAACCGATGCCGCGGACTCAGCAAATGATCGTGCGCTGGCGACGATTGTGGCTGATCGTCGTTTTGGCAACCGTCGTGGCGGGCGTCAGCGGCTGTCACCACGCCGGCCGTGCGGAGCAGCAGGTCGCGATGCGTGGCGAACGCCTTGCGAAGACCATCAGCGCAATCACGGAGAACGAGCGCACGCGAGCGCGGCAACTCGGGCGCAGTGTCGACGTGATCCACGCCGCGCTCTTGGGCGACATCAAGGCTTCGCGCGCAAATGTCGGCGAAATCAAGCGTTACTGGCAGCGCGACTGGAACCGCTGGATTGAGCGCCTGCCCGTTTACCGGCAACAGACCCGCGAACTGTTGGGCGGCGAACCCGGAAGCATCGGACCCGACGCGATCACCCTGTTCTTCTGAGCCGCCGTCCCACGCTCGCCCGCATCAGCCACAACCCAGCCAGCATCACCGGCATCACGCTGACGATTCCGAAGCCGCACAGGCCGGCCAAGCCGGGTGCGCCGCCGGCGCCAAACGCGTCGTCGGTTCCGTCCCCGAGGTTCGCCGGGGTACCGACGATGGGGTTCCCGGCGCCGTTCGCGCCACCCCCGTTTGCCCCGTTACCGCCGTTCGAGCCGTCGCCTGCCTCCTCCTCCGCGACCTCGCATTCGTCGGCATCGATTGGGATTAGCAGGAAGCCCCGCGTGCCGGCCGCGGAGCCCTACCTCCTGCCGGTTACTCTCCGAGGCTGGTTCGAGCCGCGGCCTGTTGACGTAGCGGGCACGCGGTCTGAAAATGCCGCCGTGCATATTGCTGCCTGGAGTCGACCGGCTACTGCGGTTGGCCGGCAAGTCTTTGGCGTGAAGCGACGGGTGTGGCGTGAAATCGTGGGAAGTGCTTCGAGAAGCGGCGGACCGCATCGGGGTGAAGGCACTGGCGGCACGGCTAAACCTCAGTACGGCATTGGTTTATAAGTGGTGCCAGGAGCCGGCGAAGGACGACCCGAGCGGGTCGGGGGCGCGCAATCCGCTGGATCGGCTGAAAGAGATCGCCGATGCGACCGAGGATCCACGCGTGGTGAACTGGCTGTGCAACGAGGCCGGTGGGTTCTTTGTGGGAAACCCCGATGTCAAGCCCGGGGAGACCGAAGAGCAAATGCTCACCACGACGCAGCGGATGGTGATGGATTTTGGCGAGCTGCTGGCCACGCTCAGCCGAAGCATCGAGGATGACGGTCAGATCAGCGTCGAGGAAGCGGATCACATTCGTCAGGCGTGGGAGTTGCTGAAGACCACCGCGGAGTGCTTCACCGTGGCCTGTGAGCAGGGAATGTATCGGGAAAGTCGAGAATAGCGGATTGAGAGTTCGGAAAGCGGGCGTCGGTGCCGTTTCCGCCTTTCGGCATTCTTAATTCGCTATTCGCTATTCATCTCTCTCAGCGTTTCGGCCAGGGCGGTGGGGATCTGGTCGATTTCCTCGTTCGACAGCGTACGGCAGTCGAAGATGAGCGCCTCGTCGCGAACACGGCAGATGATCGGGAGATCGCGCGCCCGCAGGGCGGCAGCGATGCGCCCGGGGTCAAAGTCGGGATGGCGGACGCAAGTGACCCGCGTGGCGAACGGGAGCGCCGGCAAAGTCCCCCCGCCAGCGAACGATTCGTCAGCCGCCGTCGCAACGTCGACCTCGGGGATCAGCTCTGCGATCTGCCGCGTGAGGTGGTTGGCCTGGGCTTCCAGTTGCTCGACCGATGCGCCCAGCAGGCGGCGAACCGGGAGCCGCCGGACCAGCGCGCCCGGGTCGCGGTAGAGGCGGAGGGTGGCTTCGAGGCCGGCCAGTGTTAGCTTGTCCGGCCGGAAGGTCCGCGCGAGGGGGTTCTTGCGGAGCTGGGTGATCAGTTCGCTCCGGCCGACGATCACGCCGGCCTGAGGGCCGCCGAGCAGTTTGTCCCCGCTGAAGAGCGTCAGGTCGGCGCCGGCCTCGACGCTGTGGTGGACGGTGGGCTCGTCCCAGTCGGTGCCGAAGGTCGGCGGTGGCGCGTCGCGGTCGTCTTCAGCGGGCTCGGCGCTGGCTGGCGCGACCGCATCGAGCAGGCCGCTGCCGAGGTCGTCGACGACCGCGATGCTTTGCCGCGGGTACTTGCGGGCCAGGGCGACCAGCTCTTCCAGCGCCGGGCTGGTGGCGAAGCCGTAGATGCGGTAGTTGCTGGTGTGGACGCGGAGCAGTACCGCGGTCTCTTCGTCGATGGCGAGCTCGTAGTCGGCGATATGCGTGCGGTTGGTCGTGCCGACCTCAACCATCTTGCAGCGGGCGGCGGCCATGATGTCGGGCATGCGGTACGAACCGCCGATCTCGACCAGCTGGCCGCGCGAGACGATCACCGGGCGGCCCGCCGCCAGCGCATTGAGCGTGAGGTAGGTTCCGGCGGCGTTGTTGTTTACCACCAAAGCGTCCTCGGCCCCGGTCAGCTCGCGGAGCAGCTCGCGCAGGTGGTCATGTCGGCTGCCGCGGCGCCCGGTGGTGAGGTTGAGCTCCAGATTGCAGTAGCCGGCGGCGACATCGTTGATGGCTTCGATGGCTTCCGCCGCCAGTGGCGCCCGACCGAGGTTCGTATGCATGACGATGCCGGTCGCGTTGATGACGCGGCGGAGGTTCGGCTGGGTGCGCTGGTAGAGTTTGTGGCGAACGTCGAGTGCGAGCGTGGGGACGTCGAGCGCGGGGGTCTCGCCGGCGCGGAGTGCGTCGCGGCGTTCGTCGAGGATGGCGCGGATGGAGCGGACAAGCTCGGGGCGCGGGAACTCGTCGAGCAGTGAGGCGATCGCCGGCTGGTTGAGCAGCGAGTCAACCGAGGGGAGGCTCCTCATTGAGGACGATTGGGAGCTGCTGGAGGTGTTGTCTTTCATACGGGCATGATACCCGGTGGTGGGATAGTTGGGCAGGTGAAGGGTCGGTTGTCTGCCGGATCGACCGACTGGAGTTTCCAGCAGGAGCGGAGTGGCGGCCGTGAGGAAGCGGCGCTAGCCCGGATAATTCACCGCAGAGCACGCAGAGATCGCAGAGAGGTGATAGAAAAGAGGTTAGCGAAGCCGACGCAGAAGGACAGGTGATACACACTGTCAAAACGAAACGCACTCGGATTCTGCCACAACTTCTGTCTCAACAACACCCTGCGCTCTCCGCGCTCTCTGCGGTATGAATAGTCCGGGCTAGTCGTCTCGATCCCGCTGTCTGGCTTTGTCGTCGGTCGTCCCGGGCTTGTCGGGGGCGGTGGAATCGCCCACGTAGCCGAGCGCCTCCAGTTCTCTCATGTGAGCGGGGTCGATGATCGTTGCGGCCCGTTTGCCGGGGTCGTAGACGTGCTGGCTCAGGCGCCAGCGGACGAGGTCTTCGACGAGCTTGCGGGTGAGATCCTGCCGGGCGTACGTGTAGCTCTTGCGCTCGCGCGGATCGATCTTGAGGTCGAAGAGCGTGAAACGAGAGTCCGGGCCGCCGCGGTACAGGGGACTTCCCGCCGCCCCGAAGACGAGCTTCCAACGCCCATCGTCGATCACCGAATGCTCCAGCACGTTGTAATCGATGCGGAAATTGTGGTTCGACGCGCAGATGCTGCGGTGGGCGAGCGTGTCGCCGGCGGCGCTGCTCGAACGCAGCAGCGGCAGCAGGCTCCGGCCCTCGAGCGGATACGGAATGGGCAGGTCGTACATGTCCAGAATGGTCGGCATGACATCGAAGATCTGAGCGGGCGTGTCGACCTTGCCGCGGTTACTGAACCTGGGGCCGAAGGCAACCAGCGGCACGCGGGTTTGTTCATTGTGGAGGTTACGGCCGTGTTCCCAATCGTTGTGCTCGAGGAATTCCTCGCCGTGGTCGGACGTAACGAAGAAGTGGGCCTTGTCGAGCAGACCCACCCGTTCGAGCGCATCGACGAACGTGCCGAAGCGGGCATCGGCGTAGACGAGTTCTTCGTCGTAGAGAGCCATGATGTGCGCGATGTCGCGCGGATTGCGGGCCTGGTAGAAGCCGATCCCCGTGAACGTGCCGGTGTAGTCGGGATCGAACCGGTTGCGGTAACCCTCCGGCGGCGTGTACGGCGAATGCGGTTCGCACGTGTGGATATACACAAACATCGGCCGATCGCGATGCCGCTCGATCCATGCCATGACCTCTTCGAGTGGAATCGTCCGATCGACCAGCTCCACGTGCGAGGTGATCTTGTCGACGAACGTGTCAAAGCCCTGGTCCATGCCCTGACGCGGGCCGGCATTTACGTTCGTGCAGAATGAGGCGGTGGCATGCCCGGCGGCGCGCAGCGCCTCGGCAATCGTCACCAGCCCTTCCGGCGCCGGCGTGGAGTTGTGGTGTACGCCGTGGCGCTCGGTCGGCATCGAGAGCATCAGGTCGGGGATCGATTCGACTGTTCGCGACGAATTCGAGAACATGCGCGAGAACCACACGCCGCGCTGAGCTGCGGCGGCCAAACGTGGCATCGTGTTTCGATGGTAGCCCTGGAAGCCCACGTGCTCGGCCGCAACCGTATCGATCAAGTAGATGACGAGCAGGGACGGATCGGTGAGCGGCTCGTAAATGGTCGGGTTGCCCCAGAAAGCGACGGCATTCGGGATCGTGCTGGTGGACTTCAGCGTGAGGTCAACGGTCTTTCCGGCCCACGCGGCCAGCGAGAGCGCCTTGTCGAACCAGGCGTCGGTCGGCGGGAGCTGGTGGTCGAGCACGGTCTGTTGACCGTCCTCGTCAGTGAGAATGATCTCGAAACGCGTGCTCGCGGTCTGATCTGTGCCGGCCGGACCGGACTGCTCGGCAACGCAACCCAGCCCGATCTGCAAGCGGGCGCTTTCCGGCAGGGCAACATTCTCGAAGGTGATCTCAGCCGGGCAGTGGCCATAGAGGGCAGTGCGGATCTCGTGGCCCAGGCGAAGCCGGCCAAGCCCAACCGGTTCCGCGTACGACAGGTCGCGCGGTAGGAAGCGCATGGTCTGGACTTCGATCACGCCTTCACCCAGACCGTCGGTCAGGAGCGAGATCATGTTGCGCGGCCCGGTCCATTCCGCGAAGCCGTCCGTCAGCACGCGGACAGAGAAAGGTTCGTCGTGGGTTTCGACCGGGATGATCACGCGGCCAATGCCGGACCAGACCAAGGCAACGTACTTGCCGTACGGGACACGCAGGGTCAGATCGATGCTGCCGACTTCTTCGCTTTGCACCTGGAACCCGCCGATTAGCAGCGCGAGCGAGTCCCCGCCGTCGGCGGTTGCCTTGAGGACTATCTGGGCGGCGAAGGTGGGGCCGGGTTGGTCGCTGCGGAACGGGCCGATGGTCGCGAGGGCACGCGAGGTATGTGACGGGGCGGTCCAGTTGCAGGCTCTTCGCGCCTTTCGGAAGATGGTCGCATCGGCGAGGCGTATCGGCGACGAACCTGGTTGCGCGATCCCGGGGGAGGCCGGGAGCGGTACCGGGGACGGGTGCGAGTCGAGCTTCTTCTCGGCCCAGGCCAGGAACTCGGACCACTCGCCGGGTGCGCCCGCGAGGGGATCCTGCCTGACCGCAGCACCGGGGCTCTTCGTGCGGGAATCGGTCGGGTCGGGCTCCGAACAGCCGCCCACCGAGTATAGCACGCTGGACGTTGCGACGAGCAGGAGCGGTAAACGAACTGCTGCCAACGGTTTCCTCCCGACAAGCGCCGGGTCATTCTATTATATCGAGCGGCCGACTGGAAACGTTCATCCCGGGCTGGGGTGTGCGGATTGCGGATTGTGCGACGGGAAAGACAGGTCTGTCCCGGCGCTCGTCCCCGGGACTGGGTGCTATCCGGTTCCGCAGCTGAGACGCTGGCAGCACGTGACGTTGGTGTGGCGCGCGCGGAGATTGGCCGGGCGTGACAAAAATGGTTGTGCGTTGCGTCCGGTAACGGCATAATCCCGGGCGAGCGTTGTGGATGATCCGCGGGTGGGCGCAGCGTGAGGCGGGTTGGACAACTCGGATGGGTCGTTTTTCGCCGGAACCGAGACCGGCGGTGGCTGTGAAGATGTCCGTTCTTGTGGGGTTGTAACGAGGGCTAAGCATGGCTAAGCGGAAAAGGGCCACGGCTCGCGGCAAGGTCGCCAGGAAGAAACCAGCGCGGAAGGCAGTTGGGCGCACAGCGGCTCGCAAGGTGGGTAAGAGAGCGGCAAGAAAGAAGGTGGTGAAGAGGGCCGCCAAGAAGAAGGTCGCGAGGAAGAAGGCCGTCAAGAAGAGAGTTGGCCGAAAGAAAGTCGCCAAGAAGAAGCCAACCAAGAGGAAGGTCGCCAAGAAGAAACTCGCCAAACGGAAAGTCGCCAAGAAGAAAGCAGCGAAGAAGAGAGTTGGCCGAAAGAAGGTCGCCAAGAAGAAGGCCGCTAAGAAGAAGGTTGCCAGGAAGAAGGCCGCTAAGAAGAAGGTCGCCAAGAAGAAGGTTGCCAAGAAGAAGGCCGCGAAGAAGCTTGTCAGGAAGACGGTGAAGAAGACGACGGCGACGCGGGTGTCCGCGAAGCGCCGAGCCGTGACGCGAAAGGCGACGGCGCGCCGGGCCTCGCGTCGCAAACCCACCGTCGTTGAGGCGCCCCCGATGGCCGCCCGCCCGGCCGAGGAACATGCCCCACTGATCACGCCGTCGGCGGAAGCGGCGGGGTTGTTGTCGGAGCCCGTTACCGAGCCTACGTCGGGCCCGGTGTCGGCGACGGGGCCTCGGACGGGTAAGCCCCACTTCGCGGGGCCGGCGGCGGATGAAGCGCGGCTGGAGCGGCCGGCCAGACAGCCCAGCCTGCTCGGCGATCCCGAGCAGCCACCAGGTGAATCCGTCGCGGAACCGCTCGATGAAGGCGAAGGGGACTTCGAGGACGAAGATGTCGAGGAGGCGCACGAGGCATTCAGAGACGACGAGCGCAAGGCCCCCGCCGATGACGACCTGGACTCTGAAAGGGACGACCACGACGATGAGGAGGTCGGGGGAGGCGACCGCGAGCGCTGGTGGTAAGCGGCGGGCAGGGATCTCGGCCCGCGCGTGAGGAAACAATGGCGGCTTGCTTTGCGGATCGCTTGACCATGGCCGTTCGTGAGAAGCGAACGGCCGCAGTCGTTGGGATCGATCCCGTTTTGGAGCGCTTGCCCGCGGATTTGCGCCCGCGCGGCAACGACCTGGACTCTGCTGCGGGGGCTCTCGAAGCATTTGGCCGGGCGGTGATTGACGCGGTTGCGCCGCACGTGCCGGCGGTGAAGATCAATTCGGGGTTCTTCGAGGCTTTGTACGAGGTCGGGGTGGGGGTGTTCTACCGCTTGGTGGCCTACGCGCACGGGCGCGGACTCCTGGTGATTGGGGACGTGAAGCGAGGCGATATCGGGTCGACTGCGGAGCTTTATGCGCGCGGGCACCTGGGCGCGCCGGCGTTCGCGGATGTCGACCCGGCGCGGGTTCCCGACGCCGTCACGCTGGCGGGCTACCTGGGTGAGAACGCGATTCGCCCGTTTGTCGATGTCGCCCGCGAGCAGGGGCGTGGTCTGTATGTGCTCGTTCGCCCGTCGGATCCGGGCGCGGATCGGATTCATGAATTCGGGGGCGAGCAAAAGCTGTATCAGCACTTGGCCGGGCTCGTGCGGGCGTGGGGCGCGGCCCCGGAGCTGCGCGGCGAATGTGGGCTGTCCTGTGTGGGGGCGGTCGTGGCCCCGAAGGATGCTTCCAGCACGAGAATGCTGCGTGAGTCGCTCCCGCACACGCCGCTACTCGTCCCCGGTTTCGGGGCGCAGGGTGGGACGGTGGAGAGCTGCCGACCATGTTTTCTCGCGGATGGGAGCGGCGCGATTGTAAATGCTTCTCGTTCAATCATTTATGCCTATGAGGCGGGAGAGGGGGGGAAGCCCGGCGATTGGCGGGCTAGCATCGCGGAGGCGTGTCAACAGTTCGCCCACGAGATCGCCCAGCTCGCCCGACTGTAATTCGCTGCAGGCGGCTCGGCTGGCTGGTCGCCCTACGGGTCTGGTGACTCCTTGCCGGCTTCCGCCATTATGTCAACCAGCTCATCCTGTCTCAGGACCTTGTCGAGGTCGAGCAGGATTTTGACCTGTTCGCCGACCCTTCCCATCCCCAGGATGAACGACGTGTTGGCAGTGGTACTGACCGTGGGGGGCCGCGCGCGCGGCGCGGCGCCCCCCCACAATGCCGGGGACAAATCAGAAGTCTGTCAGATCTTTGCTGTGGGGGAACTCAGATACATCATCCGGTGATCCGCGGAAGTCCGGGTTGGCAACGGCGGTCGGCGGCCTCTTGAAGTGCGCACCCCTGGCGGTGGATGCGATGTGGGCACTCCTGCCGCTGATCAGCATCGCCAGCTCATCCACCATGGCCTTGACGGTCTGCGCCTGGGCGCTGAGCTGTTCGGCGGCCGAGGCCGACTCTTCCGCGCCCGCGGCATTCTGCTGCGTGACCCTGTCCATCTGCGCCACGGCGGTGTTGATTTGATCAACACCCTGAGCCTGTTCCTCCGACGCCTGGGTGATCCCGTTGAGCAGATCGGCGACCTGGCTGACGTCGCCGACGATCGCCTGGAGCGCCTTGGCGGCGGTGTCGGCGACGGTGGTACCCTCTTTGGCGCGGGTGACCGAGTCCTCGATCAGGTTGGTCGTGTCGCGGGCGGCCTGGGCACTGCGCTGGGCGAGATTGCGGACCTCTTCAGCGACGACGGCGAAACCCTTGCCGTGCTCGCCGGCCCGGGCCGCTTCGACCGCCGCGTTGAGCGCCAACAGGTTGGTCTGGAACGCGATCTCCTCAATCACCTTGATGATCTTGCTGATCTGGCCGGACGATTCGTTGATGGCGGCCATGGCCTGGTTGAGCTGGCTCATGGTCTTGTCACCTTCATCGGCGCTCTGACGGGCCTGGGCGGCCAGATCATTGGCCTTGCGCGCGTTTCGGGCATTCGCCCGCGTCTGCGAGGCCATCTCTTCCAGCGCGCTGGAGGTCTCCTCCAGCGAGGAAGCTTGTTCACTGGCACCTTCGGCCCGCTGCTGCGACGCGCTGGATACTTGGGCAGCGGCGTCGTTGACCTGATCCGCGCCCTCATTCAGCCCGGCGATGACCCTCGTCATCGTTCGGATGATTCCGCGAGCGATGAAGAACGCCAGGAGCGCGCCCACGATCAGCGCGATGGCACCGACAATCGTGACCTTTTTCCGGGTGCGGTTGGCAGTCGCCAGCATTTGGTGGTTGGCCGCGTGCGTATGTTTGCTGATCTCAGCGCGGATCCGGCTGAGCAGTCCCTGAACCTTCGCCAGATTGGGCTTGTTTTGGGCTGCGAACACCTGGTTGGCCTGGTTGCTCCTCCGCAGGGCGTCATTAGCGTAGGTTTGGCAGCTTTCGAGTGCCTCACGCGTCGCCGTCAGTGCTGGCATGGTTTGCTGCGCATAGATCATCTTCGCGCGCTGCTGGGCTTCGATGAGGGCGGTCTCGGCCGCGATTGCCGCGCAGAAGTGCTTGGCAATCGCGTCGAGGGCTGGAATGGTCTCTTCCCCATAAACCTTCCTGGCCAGTGCGCGATCACTCGAAGCGAGCGCCTCCTTGATTTTCCCCGCCGAGGCGTGCAGGTGGTGGAGCGGCTCGCGACAAGCGTCGAGCGCCGCCTGCAACTCGGGGAACTCGGCGCACCACTGCTTGCATCGCTCGCTATTGAGGAACTCCCCGAGCTTGCCCTTGGTGGGGTCGGTCTCGACCTCGAAGTCGACGCCGTCTAACGCACATGCCCGGGAGACGTTGGCCGTCCACCGGCGGTGATCGTCGAGGCAGTCCTTCAGCACGTTGATCAGCCCCGGGTGGCGTTGCTTCCACACCTGCTGGATGGCAATGGCTGACTCGTGCAGCTTCCGGTGCGGCTCGTCGACGGCGTCAAGCAACCGACGGAACTCGGGGTCGGCCGCGACCGCCGCGCGGACCTCTTCGCTCCCGAGCCACTTGCCGAACGCGCACTTGGTGGCGTCAGTCTGAACATCGAGCTGGGCGTGGTTTTCGAGGAATAGGTCCTTTACCTTGCCGGCCCAGACGAGGTGATCGACCTCTATCGCGCGAAGTCTGCCCGGCAGCAGGGCGTCGGCTTGCGTGAAGTGCCGCCCGATCTCAATGGCGGATCGGTGCAGGTTGGCGTGATAGCCCTCGATCTCCTTGAGCAGCGGGGCGATCGATGGGATAGTCTTCTCGGCGCGCTCGCGCTGCTCGCCGTACAGCCACTTCCCGAATATACACTGGTGGTCGTCGGTCTGCACGGTCAGTTCGGTTACGTTCTCGTCGGTCAGCAGGGCCTTGACCTGGCTGGCCCAGGCAAGTTGGGCAAGCTCGTTCTGGACCATGTTGCCGCTCAGCTCGCTGCCGGCGACCACTTGGTGGGCCTTCGATACGACCTCGCTCACGCCGGAGTACGCGATGACGCCGACGGCCACCAAGGCCACCATCACGACGCCAAAACCTAGCCCGATCTTCCCGCCGACTGTCATGTTGGTGAACATCGTTGTCTGCTCCCGACCGCAGGAACCTGCGTTGATCCTCTGGCCAGCACGCGAGCTTTGTGCACTGTGCTCAAAGCGCTGCCGCACACGACCCGCCTGATCGATTGTCGCCGGCGGCCTTACGTTTTGCCTCCGCACCTCGGTCGTCTGAACGCAACCGGCTGCTGTCTCGCTGGCAGAAGCCGTTCGAATGCTTCGGCGCAGTTGCCGTACCCGTTCGTGCGCCAAGCAGTCGCGTGGCGAACAGCCCTTGCAGCGCCCAGGCCGGCGTCGAACCCCTCTACCGCGGAGATCTCTTCGAGCGGCTTGGCGAGCCCGTATGTGTGCCCTGCTGACCACACTGAGAGGTCGCGATTCCCGCTGGGGTGAACGCCTGCAAAGGGTTCAGATGGCGTGCGGGATGAACCGCGTCGACTCCAGCTCTGGGCAACCATACGGCGTCGCCGTCTGTAACGTACGCCCGTGTAGGGTGTTGCGACTCGGCCGCCTGTTCTGCGCGACTAGTCTGATGATCTATCGTTTTGCACACTGGTTCTGGGTAAGGAAATCGAGCGGAATTAGCTCTGGATTCGTCTGCCCGCGGGGCTGATACGGGGCTGCGAATGTCCGCGCGATGCCCGGGGATGACCGCGGCGTGGCGGCCGGGCCGAGCAGCACACGGGCCGTAAGTGAGCAGCACGCGTCAGACCGGCGGTCGCGCCCGGCTGGGGCGAAGAGGAATCGTCCGCGACGCGTTTTGCACTCGCCGGCGCAGACAGCCATGGGGCCGGAGCGCGGCAGGTCGGGCGTGGCGCAAAAAATGCGGGGTCCGAGCGGGCTGGCAACGTCCCGCCCGGACCCGCTCGGAATTCAGAAGGCCGCGGCTAGAATTTGACCTGCAACTGGACGCGGAAGATCAGCGGCTGGTCGTTGACGTTTGCCAGGCTCGAAACGCTGCTGGAGATCGGCACTTCAGTGATCTTGGTCACGTCCGCCTGGAGCTTGACGTTGTTGCCCTCGATGTAGTAGTTCAATCCCCCGGCGTACTCCCAGGCGCCCTCCTGACCGTTGGCAAGCGTCGAGATGCCGCCGACGCGGGCGACGGCTTCGAGTTTCTTCTCCAGCCCGGGGATGGGCAGGAAGTAACCCATTTGCACGTAGGCCCCGTGCATCACGGTCGTGTCTCCCTGCCGCGTCAACAGCCACCACGGGGTGAAGGGAAGCCGTCCGGCCCGGCGGGGATCGACGATGCGGAGGATGTATTCGCCACGTGCCGAGAAGCCCATGTACTTGAAGGCCGAGGCGAGGCCGAACTGGTTGATTTGCAGGCCGTTCGTGTTGGTCAGCCCGAAGCCGCCGACGCCCGTGGTGCGTCGCGGCAAGGGGAAGGGGATGCGCGTGGTTCGCTGATCGGCTTCATCTTCGTTAAAGGCGTAATGGAAGGCGAAGTTGAGGGCGGGCGAGTCATGGATCGCGAGGTCGGCCTCGGCCGCGAGGTCCTTGCCGGGCTGATCGCCCAGCGCGTGCCACACCAGACGGAACGCGAGGGCCGGATTGCCGTCGAGCTCGGGCGGGTCGTTGCTGATGGTGCGGCCGGGGTTATTGAGCGAGTTCAGCACGTCCAGGAAGTACTCGAGGCGCTTGTCAAACAACCTGCCCCAGAACCGCACGCCCAGACCGCGGGAAAGGTCGAACACCGCATGGGTCATGGAGCGGGAGACGAATTGGAGGTCGGCGCTGGACGTAAGTCTCTGCTGCAACGCCGCAACCTTGAAATAGCCCGCCTGGAGCTGGAACGCGTCGTCGAAGCGATAGTTCACGTATGCGTCGCACAGGCGGGTGTCGTACCCGGTTGCCTCGTCGGAGCGCAGGCGCATCAAGTACGTTAGATTCGGCGAGTAGGCGTGACCTTTGAACGTCACCCGGATGCGCGCAGCGTCGAACCCGGTCGAGTCGTTCTTCTGCAAGCGCGGCTGGAGGTAGCGGTTGGTCGACTGGACATCGTAATGCGTCCAGCGGAATTGTATCCGCCCGTTGATTTTCATCAGGAAGTTGTCGTCGCTGCTCTTGAGGAAGAACCCTCCATCGTAGCCGACCTGCAACACCGGGGGCATCAGACTCTCGCGGAACTCCTCCGCGCTGAGGATCTCGCGGATCTGCCGCTTCAGCGCATCCACTCGGGCGGCGTCCTCGTCCTGCGCGCGGGCGGAAACCAGACGCTCCTGGAGCGTTTCGATTCTGTCCTGCTGCGCATCGAACAGGGCTTCCAGGCGGGCGATTTTCACGTCGTCGGCGCTGCTGGAGGCGGCATTCTGCGCCATGGTGGGCAAGGCAAGCACGGCGGCAGCAAACAGGAGGGTTGCGTGTCTCAGATGTCGGTCCTTCAACATGGTGTAGTCTCCCGAAGCGGAAAACGCGTGGCAGGAGGTGAACAACCCTTGCCTCGCAGTGCCGCGCCACCGCGAAGGCCGCGCCAAGTGGGCGTACCTCCCAGGTCTTGTGGGACATTCTGAGCAGGTAGGCGTTCTGTCAACATCACCGACAACTATTTTCCTTGAGAGATCGGTTGCCTTACAAGTCCGAGTCGCTGCTGCTTGGGTGATGCCGAAGCGCCCCTGGTTTGGACGGGAGCACGCAACGCGGGCCGCGGCCTCGGGTTAGCTAACGCTCATTCAACACGGGCTGACCGGGCCCATTTGCTCGTTGCCGAGGGCGTAGAGGCGGCGAACGGCGGCGTCCCGATGCATGTGAGTGGCGACCACGCGTCCCACGAAGATGATGTGGTCGCCGGTCTCGTGCTCGGACACGAGCTCGCATTCGAAGTTGGCGACGCCCTCGGTGAGCAGCACGCTGTCGATCTTCGAGGCGGGTTGGGTCTTGGTGCCGCATTCGGCCAGCTTGTCGAAATCGCGCCCGGACTTGGTGCCGTGAAAAAGCACGTCGTCTTTCATCTTGGTGGAAGGCAGGCTGAGGACGAATTCGCGGGAGTGGCGAAGGGCGCTCGCCGAGTAACGTTCCTTGCCGACCGAGATCGCCAACATGGGCGGCTCGATCGAGGTCAGCATCGTCCAACTGATCGTGATGGGATTGTGCTTTCCGTCGGCGTCCCGGGCGATGGCGATGGTGATCTGCTCGGGGAATCTTCGCTCGGCGGCCTGCTCGTAGGTGGCGGCGATCTGCATGGCTGAC